>CP081303.1:4202500-4465088 GCA_019720755.1 Prolixibacteraceae bacterium | reverse complement strand
ATAATGAATTCAATAGACTATGTAGAGTGGGCTGGGTATATGGCATCAGTGATAGTTGCAATATCATTAACAATGACCTCCATGATCAAATTGAGGTGGTTCAACATGGTAGGATCCCTTATATTCACGATCTATGGTTTTCTAATAGAAGCCTATCCAATAGCACTTGTTAATGCTTTTATTGTTGGAGTGAACATTGTATTTCTAATCAAGATATACACCAAAAAGGATCTATTTACCATTTTGGAGGTAAATAGAGAGGATGCATATTTCAGAAGCTGTTTAGACTACTATAGAGAATCACTCATTGAAGAGTACCCTGATCTTGACAAGAAGTTACCAAACGAATCCATCATACTAATATTAAGAGATATGGATATTGCAGGTTTTTGTATAGGAGCCATACAAGATGACACGCTTGAATTGAAACTGGATTATGCAACTCCAGCTTATCGAGATTTTAAAACGGGGAAATATCTATTCAACAATCCCAAGTCTTTCTATAAAAACAAAGGGATTAAGAGGGTGATATCTAAACCACTTCATCATCATTATAACAAGTATTATAAATCTATAGGCTTTTACGAAGAGATAGATCAAAACAAACATATATTTATCAAAGAGATATAATCATTCTGTAGTCTACCCCCCGTAAATATATAGATCAACAGAAACCGATAGTTGTCAATACAACTATCGGTAGACTAAATCTAAGATATTTTAGATCAATGATTTATTTCATAAAAATAGACCCAACTGCATTTAATATATTGGAAAAACATCTACTCTTTGCCAAACAAGAAGGAAGAGAAGTGTTCAACATCTTCTTCATTTTTTTAATCTTTGTATCCGAGAAAGGGGGGAAACGTAAAGAGGGATCAAATCCTGTTTTGTGGTCATATACAGACTTGGCATTAGAGAGATCCAAGAATCCATGCTTGCCATGATATTTTCCCATTCCAGCAGGGCCAACACCACCAAAAGGAAGATCTGGAACAGCCAAATGGAACAAACAATCATTCACACACGACCCCCCTGAAGAGGTACTGTTTAAAATTTTATCTACCACATTCCTGTCTTCCGCAAAAACATAAAGAGCTAGAGGCTTATCTTTCCCATGAACAATATCCACTCCTTGTTCCATTGTATCAATCTCCACGACTGGCAAGATAGGGCCAAAAATCTCATCTTGCATAATTGGGGCCTCCAACGAAACATTTTTCAACACCGTTGGCGAAATATATCTAGCTTCTCTATCGAAGTCTCCTCCACACAAAACCTCTTGATCTTTCATCAATCCCACCAAACCATCTAGTGTTTTCTGGTTAATGATACGACCATAGTCATTGCTATCCTTGGCATTTTCCCCAAAGAAATCGGTTATCGTTCTCTTTACCAAACTGTAGAATTGGGCTGCGATAGACTTATCTAAAAGGACATAATCAGGAGCCACGCATGTTTGTCCAGAGTTCATAAATTTACCCTGAACCAAGCGTCTTACAGCAACCTCTAGATTACATGACTTATCAATAAATGCGGGACTCTTACCGCCAAGTTCAAGCGTCACAGGAATCAAACGCTTTGCCGCAGCTTCCATAACTACTTTTCCAACACGTCCACTACCAGTAACAAATATTTTATCCCAATGAAGGTCTAACATGGCATCATTAGATGTCTGCTCCTCTGTCACCCAGAAAGCTTGTTTATCTAGATATTGTGGTAAGAATTTCCTGATACACTGGGTGGTATGAGAGGCCGTACGAGGAGGCTTAACCACGGCACAGTTTCCTGCTGCAATCGCTGGAATCAATGGACCCAAAGTCAGTTGGAATGGATAGTTCCATGCCCCCATGATGAGTACCACCCCAAGAGGTTCATATTGTATATATGACTTGGCTGGCTGCAGAGCAATTGGAGTATCCACCAACTCATCCTTCATCCACTCCTTTAAGTTATGCATCGTATGATCAATCTCCGCGATCAAAATATTGACCTCTGTAAGATAAGATTCGAAACTACTTTTTCCTAAATCATTATATAGTGCACTCTCAATCTGAGGAGAACAATCAACAAGCATCTTTTTCAGTGCATTCAACTGATCTACACGCCATTTATAACTACGTGTCACCCCTCTTCTTGAGTAGTTCTGAATATCTTGAAACTTTGTAACCAATATATCTTGCATCTTATGAAATCTTAGAATTTAAATTTTATTAATAAGCAGCCTCAACAATCTGGGTAACCAATTTGGGAGTTACCGACTGTTTCTCTCCTAATCCGAACCAACCACGGTCCTCAAATGTTTTGGCAATAGCCTGTGCACATCCGTCATAATTTTCTACATAGTTAGACAGTTTACATTCAACACCCAATCGATTAAAATAGTCCTCAATAAAATCAATGGCAGCCAAAGCCTTCTCTCTTTTCGTTCCTTCAGTAATTCCAACAACACGTTCAGCAAACTGAATCAATTTGTCCTCTTTCGCATCCACCATATGTCGATAATAACTAGGAGAAACAATAGCCAATGTTATGGCATGATCCGTATGATATAAAGCGGTTAATTCATGTCCAATCATATGTACACCCCAATCCACAGGAACCCCATTTTGCAACATACCATTCAGTGCATTGGTGCAACACCACATATAATTTGCTGCTGCTTCATAGTTAGAAGGATCATTGACGATTACAGGTGCCACCTCGATTAAAGTCTTTAGTACACTTTCTGCATAACGATCTTGCAACATGGCTCCAACAGGATATGTCAAATACTGCTCTAGAACGTGACTGAAAGAGTCGATCAATCCATTCACCAACTGTCTCTTAGGAACAGTAGACACAACAGAAGGATCTAGTACAGAAAATTTAGGAAACAACCCAAGCCCTTGCATTAGCAGTTTTTCCGAAGTCTCTCCTTTTGTTATCACTGCTGCATAGTTCATTTCCGATCCCGTTGCAGGCAAAGTCAATACTGTCCCGAAAGGTACTCCTTGCATAATTGGCTCTTGCTTCACAATCAAATCCCAAGGATCATCCCCCTCATAAAGCGAGGCTGCAGAGATAAATTTAGTCCCATCAATAACCGATCCACCTCCTACTGCAAGTAGAAACTGAACATTATCTGACTGCACGATCTTTACTGCATCCATCAACACCTCAAATTCTGGATTCGAAGGAATACCAGAAAACTCAATCACTTCAAAACCTTTAAGTGCAGCCATCACCTGATCATAAATACCAGTACGCTTAATACTACCACCTCCATATAAAACCATCACCTTTGCCCCTTGAGGAATCACTTGATTCATTGTTCCAATTTGGTCTTTACCAAATTTGATCATCGTCGGATTAATAAAATCAAAATTCTGCATAACAACTACTCTTTTTATAGTGAACATTCATTCACCAATATGATTAAAAAAATAGGTAGCACCCAAAAGACCACCTACTCATATATTCTATTACCTCTTTAAATTACAATTTCAATCTAAGCACGAATGCAATCCCAAGCCATTGCAAATAGCGTCTCACTTTTTGACCTCTCCCCCACAATCTCCTCCCTTTCAGAGTTTAATACAATAAAAGTCAAAGGATAAAATACATATGCATACAGTTCATAATCACAAACATCCTTGATAATATGTTGCTCTTTTCCTCTTTGCATTAATTTAGATAGAGGATCTAAATAACCAATTCCTTCTTTTAATACATCTGCTTCCACTATAGGAGAAGTCTCGCATTGTTCTAACAACTTAGTCTCTCTTGGATGACTCATTTTGTACTCAAACACATTACTCCAAACAAGTTCAAAACCCTTCTTTACAGATAGATCAGTGGAGTAACCACAAAAAGCAGCATCAGCCATCTCTCTTTTAACCTTCAGATAGATAGCATTCATCATATCCTGCTTATTTTTGAAATAGATATAAATCGTTGCAGGCGACACCTGTGCTAACTTCGCAATCTTTGACATCGGTGCAGCATGAAATCCATGATTGTTCACTAATGTTAGGGTTGCTTCTAACAGTGCCTCTTTTTTATCAACTCGTTTTGACATGATTTATTTTTTTTGAAACTTCTGCAAAGTTCGCAATTGTTTTGAACACTCCATGATCATGATGCAAACATATGCATATTTTTTTAGAAAATGAATGATCGTTCACCTTTTTGTCTATTTTAACATATTTCAGTCCTATCAAAAAGTCATTAATACAGGTATAAATCTCACATTCAATCTATTTCCGTAATATTACATATAAAAAAGCAGCAATTTATGCCCCCAATACCCCCAAATTTTACCCCTCTGCATTTTTTGTATCTGCAAGATGGAATCAGTATCTTACACATCAAAAATAAAACTGAAAACAGACTATATATGAGATCTAGAAACACATTTAAAATTATAGGACTACTAGCTTTTGCTCTCCTCTACTCATGCAAAACTAGCACCGAGCCAATATATGCTCCTACACCAGTAGCTAGTGCTCCAGCGAATGCTTTCCAAGGATTGATAAAGCTCAAAAGTGGTGAGATTCGTTATTACGCTCTTGTTGGAGACGATGACTTGGGTAAATTCTATATGAGATCATTAGACCAAGGACTTACTTGGGACACGATTCGATACACCGGGACAAAACTTTTTGGACGTCAAAATCCTAAAACAGGAACATTTATCAGAGTAGCTCGTGGCACGGCTACTAATGGAGAAGTGGTGGTTCAAAGGGCAACCAATGGTATCGATGGAGCATGGACACAGACAGCAATAGACACCTCAGAAGCCATCATGATAAAACCAGCACTCTTCATCAAGAATGGGGAGCGTATCATTGTACCATATCACACCTATCACCATACAGGGGCTGCGGTTTACTATAGCGACGACGATGGTATCTCATGGAAAAGCTCGAATGCTGTACAAGCCCCTCCTCATAAAAAAGGGGGAATCCACAAAGGGGTAAGATGGAATCATGGCGCGGTGGAGCCATCGGTGGTCGAACTAAAAGATGGCACCTTATGGATGCTAATGAGAACGGCACAAGACTACCTCTATCAATCGTTCTCAAAAGATGGTGGTACCACATGGAGTGAAGCAACCGCCTCTCCTTTTCATAGTACGATCACCATGCCAACATTTCTGAAGTTAAAAGATGGACGCATTCTACTATTTTGGAACAATACAGCGCCTCTTCCAGAGACAGACCACCCAACCACAGGATGGGAAGATGTCTTTACCAACAGAGATGCACTTCATTTAGCCATCACAGAAGATGGGAAAAAATGGACTGGATTTAGAGAACTATACCTAAACCCTGCCCGCAATGCCTTCGACTTCCCTCTAAGAGGAGGAAAACTTGGATCAAACGACCGTAGTGTACAACAAACAGAAGCAATAGAACTTGAACACAACAAGGTACTAGTCTCGTTGGGACAACATCCATATTTCCGTAAAATACTACTCTTCGATACCAATTGGTTATACGAAAAAGAGCGTACTGCTTCCATCACTCCATGCCTAGAACAATGGACTGTTCATCAATATTTCAAAGGAATTGTAGGGCACTGTGCATATAGAAGAACGGCAGGGGCCCACATCACGCCTTCTCCCCTTCAAAGCAATATCCCAACACTACACTTTCAATATATCCCAGACAATCTTCTATTAGATAGTCATCAAGGAGCTGCTTGGAATTTCCCCGCGATGGAAGAGGGCGAAATATCATTAGATATCTATCTATCCAAAGATTTCAAAGGAGCCGCTATTTCGTTAACCGACCATTGGTACAATGCAACAGACAGTACAGTCGTAGCACAAGCACCATACCCTATCACGATAGACTCTGAAGGCAAACTACTAGAGAAATTCCATTTAAAGAAACAGCATTGGAACCATGTAAAAGTCGTTTGGAGTAAAAAGAATCAACAAGCAGACCTTTATGTAAACCGCAACAAAGTAGGGTCTTTAAAACAAAGAGCAAAGGTATGGGGGGGAATATCCTATATCCACTTCCTATCCATAGCACAAACAATCGATAGAGAAGGTTTCTATATCCGAAACATAAAAGCAAAAACGCTTCAATAGTTGAAAACATCAAATAGAAAAAATTGGATGATGACAACAATGGTGCAAATACTGCACGATAAAAAAACAATTACGAAGAGAGGGGGATAATCCATACTTGGTTCAGAGAAAAAGTCCTCCTTATCCAATTTAATCCATAATCTTAAAAGGCTTTAGTTTCACGTAAATGCATTGTGGGACTAAAGCCTTTCTTCTCATATAGCGAGCACAAAGAGAAAAATCCTTCAAAAATCCCCCTAGTTTGAATCACATACTCTTCACCCTTTCTTTAGGGTTTGATTACCCCTAGAGTAACCAAAGGGTAACTGAAGGGTATCCAAAGGGTAACCGAAGTAGCTTTTAATCTAAAATAAAATTTAGAGAGGGCTTTGTCAGAAGAACGTCTATAAGACACATCAGTTTCCAAACAAAATATCTTCTTTCATATCAAACGAATGGATGGATTACATGGTGAATAAATATTCCTCAATTCATAAACCAAACACCCGATTTAATAAAACATAAACGACTAAAAATAAAAGCTTAGGCATTCACAAACCCACTACAACTTTTCACTTATAAACATTGTTCATAAAAGAGAGTTTCTTTTATCTAAAGTCAATCATATTATGAAATTATACACCATTTTTATACTATGCTTTCTTCTCTCCTTTTCTGTCAAAGCCCAACAGGACAATGAAGAACTAGCACGCAAAGCAACAGATCCAACATCCCTTATATGGCAACTTCAACTAGAGGATTATTGGAAGATACGAAGCAATCAAGGAGATAGAAATGCCAATGATCTAAGGATTCGTGCAGTGATTCCTTTTGAAAAATCAAGATTCTATCCTTTCGAACACCTTCTAAGAATCACCACCAAATGGCAGATACAATACAATGGACATCAAAACCTATCAGACACTGAAATATTTGACCTTATCATTCCACGAAGATACAAATGGGGAGCATATAGTTTGGGTCCAATCATTCAACTCCCAACCTATGCGCCAGATAATACTGCAAAAGCCAACTTTGCTGTTGGATTGGCTGTCGGCATCTCTTTCAACAACCCCGATGCAAAACATTGGCAGCTAGACATTCTGATGCGTTACCTTGACTCATTTAATACAGGAGAGGATAGAATATCCATTTTTAAACTGCAACCAAGTCTTACCTATCATATACGAAATGGATATTACCTCGAAACAGAACCGGTAGTCTCCTACGATTTCTATAACGACTCCTACTATATCCCAATAAACCTTCGTTTTGGACGAGCATTTACCATTCAAAAACAGAAGATTAATGCCTATATCGAACCCGAGTATGGCATTTGGGATTCCACCAACACCAATCCCCAATGGGGAATACGATTCGGATGGCGCTTTATTCTCTATCGGTAGGAGAACATATATAGTTTTTTTGAAAAGAAAGTACCAATCCATTTTGAACAGGAAAACAGATGGTTTGTTACTTTGATAGTTATAATATCCAACGATATATGTTAGTCAAAACATACGGAAGTACATTACAAGGAATTGATGCCATTACCATCACCATCGAAGTAGATGTCTCCAGTGCAGGTATCCGTTTCCACCTAGTAGGTTTACCAGATAGTGCAGTGAAAGAGAGTCAACAGAGAATAGAGGCAGCATTACGTTCAATTGGCCTCACTATTCCAGGGAAAAAGATTGTTATTAACATGGCTCCTGCAGATCTTCGTAAGGAGGGGGCAGCTTACGATCTCCCTATTGCTTTGGGAATTGCTGCAGCATCGGAACAGATCAAAGCCCCCAATATTCACAAATATATCATTATGGGAGAACTCTCTTTAGATGGTTCTATTAAGCCAATCAAAGGAGTTCTTCCAATGGCCATTCAAGCTCGAAAAGAGGGATTTGAAGGATTTATTCTTCCCAAGCAGAATGCGCATGAAGCTGCAGTGGTCGATCGTTTAAAGATCTATGGGGTAGAAAATATCAACGAAGTGATCTCCTTCCTTTCAGGAAGAACAGATATAGAGCCAACGACTATCGATACACGAAAAGAGTTTTCACAAAAGCAGTATCTCTTCGATAACGACTTCTCTGATGTCAAAGGACAAGAGAGTGTCAAGAGAGCTATGGAGATTGCTGCTGCAGGTGGACATAATATCATCCTTATTGGAGCTCCCGGAGCAGGGAAAACGATGCTTGCAAAACGATTAAGTTCCATACTTCCCCCTTTTACACTCACCGAAGCTTTAGAGGCTACCAAGATTCATTCGGTAGCAGGAACACTTGCTCGAGACACCTCTTTGATGACACAACGCCCATTTAGATCTCCTCACCATACAATCTCAGATGTAGCTCTAGTTGGAGGTGGTGCCTATCCTCAACCAGGAGAGATCTCTCTGTCTCACAATGGGGTGCTCTTTTTGGATGAGCTTCCTGAATTCAAAAGATCGGTATTAGAGGTGATGAGACAACCGATGGAAGAGCGTAAGATCACAATCTCTAGGGCAAAGACTACGATAACCTACCCTTCGAACTTTATGCTTGCTGCCTCCATGAATCCTTGCCCGTGTGGCTACTACAACCACCCTACAAAAAGTTGTAATTGCAATCCTGGTGCAGTTCAAAAATATCTTAATAAGATATCGGGACCACTACTAGATCGTATCGATATACACCTTGAAGTAGTTCCCGTTCCATTTGAGAAACTAGCAGAGTTAAAAGATGGAGAAAAAAGTGAGTCTATTAGAGCAAGAGTCATTGCAGCAAGAGAGATTCAAACAGAGAGATTTAAAGAGAATCCACAGATTCACGCCAATGCGCAAATGAGTTCTAGAATGTTACGAACCTACTGTTTGCTTGACAAACAGGGAGCTGCTATACTAAAGGAGGCAATGAATAGATTATCTCTCTCAGCAAGGGCTTACGATAGGATACTAAGAGTAGGCAGAACAATAGCCGATCTAGATAATAGTGAGCTTGTTACAGCAACCCATATTGCAGAAGCGGTGACCTATAGAAGTCTTGACAGAGAGTCTTGGGGAAGATAAAAATTATGGTATCTTTGTTACTGTATGACAAAAAGCACCATCCATATCAGTTATCTGGTTGGGATGTCCGTTTAAAGGGCAGGCCCTCAATGTTGATAAAATAAGACCACAATAAGAGTAGTTTCTATTCTTGTGGTGTGTATTGAGGCACCTGTCACTCTCCTATTTCTACTATATAGAACATATTATCTCTCAAGTTCTTAAAACGGTGAGATGTTCTATCTATTTTACAATCATACAAGAATATCATGATAACAAAAGAGAGGTCATACAGACAAGGATACTTAGGATATAACAGTTTCTTCGATAACTTTAGACAACAAGAAGAGACACAAGGACGATCAATAGGTCGTATCACAGCAGAACACAGAGATCGCTATACCATTTCGACAGAAAATGAAACATTCGAGGGAGAGATCATCGGATCGCTCCGATATACTGCAACTACAAGGCATGATCTTCCCATTGTTGGGGATTGGGTCTCTTATATGAATTTTGATGACCACAAAGCAATTATTTACGCGGTGGCACCTCGCAACAGTATTTTGGAGAGAAAAGACAAACTGATCGCTTCCAATATTGATGGAGCCTTGGTCGTCACTTCGCCCAATAGAGATTTCAATATTCCAAGATTAGAGAGATATCTCTCTTTATGTCGACAAGCGAAAATTACCCCTTTTATTGTAGTCAACAAAATTGATTTGATTTCAGAGACGCAATTAGAGGAGATAAAAGAGAAAGTAGACCCTATGGCTTCTGCTTTTTTTATCAGCTGCTTGGATGGATACACAACAGATATCATTTCGTTTTTAAAACCACACAAGACCTATATCATGCTTGGATCTTCAGGTGTTGGTAAAAGCACACTGATCAACACGCTTCTGAAAAAAGAACTTCTAAAAACGAGTGAAATAAGTAGTAAAGTACAAAGGGGAAAACACCAAACGACTGCAAGAGAATTGATGGAGTTGTTAAATCAAAGTTATATCATCGACAACCCTGGTATCAGAGAGGTGGGACTCACCTCCTCCAAAGAGGGTATCGAGGATACATTTAAACATATTGAAGCGTTGGCATCCTCTTGTCAATATAAAAACTGTATGCATCAAAATGAAAAGGGATGCGCCGTTCTAGAAGGAATAGAGGAGGGAGTAATAACCCAAGATGAATACAACCATTATATGAAGTTAAACAGAGAAGTTGAACATTACAGATCAACAGAAAAGGAGCGAAAAGACAAAGCAAAAAAACTAAGTAAGTTGATCCGAAAAGTCAACAATCGATAGGTTGTTTAAGCTATTAAAAGTAACTTAAATAATGACAGGTAAGCATTAAAAAACGTATTTTCATAGTGATATCTAAAAAAAACATATTAATTTGCAATTAACTTTTAAGTGAAGTCTAATAAAATCAACATAGAACTATTCGAGAATTCTGAGAAGGTAAATTTCTACACTCTCAGGTTTGTAAACGAGAATACTGAAGTAGATAAGTTTTTGGACAAATTCCCTGAAGGATCTGAATACGATGAAGATATATCAATCATTATTAAATGGATTGATACGATAGGTGAAAGAGGAGCGCACGAGAGATATTTTCGCAGAGAAGGGAAAATGGGTGATGATGTTATGGCAATGCCAACACCTATCGAAACAAGCAAGCTACGTTTATATGTAATTCGATTATCAGAAGAAGTTGTTATTCTTGGCAATGGTGGCCTTAAAACAACTAGAACGTATAATGAAGATCCAATTCTGAATGAATGTGTAAAGTTATTACAAGAAATTGATCGCTTCATAAAATCTAGACCGAAAACGAAGACTATCAAAATAGATCATAAAGAATTAAGAGGAGATTTGACTTTTTACCTAAAGGAAAAACAAGATGAAAAATAAAAGACTCGAAGAAAGAAGAAAGAAGATTTCCAAGGAGGTTGATCTTTTTGTAAAGCACTCCTTTGATTTTGTCGACCAAATTCATCAAGTTCTTAAAGAAAAAGGGTTGGAGCAAAAAGATCTGGCAAAAGCTTTAGGAAAATCTGAAAGTGAGATCAGTAAATGGATGACAGGAACTCACAATTTCACCTTTAAAACAGCTGCAAAAATAGAAGCTGTTCTTGGAGTATCCATTTTAAATATTTCAGTCGAAAAAGGAACTGAAAAAGATATGATCTATATTATAAATAAGACTCAATTCCCAATGATTGCAGAAGATAAATTTTCAAATTATTCAAAAAAAATGAATACTGTAATTAATATGGACATTCAACCTGTTGAACAATATTTAAGTTAAAATCTTTAGGGAACCTCTCAAAATCGTTTTTTTCAAACTAATGCCTGTATCCTCATAGAGATAAGAAAAATTATCTATTTTTAGTTACACCTTAAGCGTTGAATATCAGGATAATACACCATACTCACTAATTGATTAGACATACCTATCCCTACATTAGTTGTAATCGTCTAATTTGCTCATATCTAAATAAGTTGTAAGTAAGATTAATTAGCCCTATAATGGTACTTGCTCTTTTAAAACCGATGCTTCTGACATATAATTTATTCATACTGTATTCCATAAAACCAAAGACATGTTCAACTCTTGATCTTGTTTTAGACTTCTCTTTATTTCGTTTTTTTTGCTGGTCTGTCAATGGATTTCCTCTGGTTCCTTTTTCATTGACTTTATTATTCATGTCGCTCTTTTTAATAATTTCCTCACATCTCTCTCCTGTATAAGCACTATCAGCATAAAAGTCACAATTCTCATCAGATTTGTCTCCGATAAGAAGTTCTATGACTTTTGAGTCGTGAAGCTCTGCACTAGAAGAGGTGTACTCATCTATCAGTTTACTTTTTGCATCTATTTTGATGTGATTCTTATAACCATAAAAGGTTTCACTTCCTTTTTTAGCCCAACGAGCATCTATATCTTTTTGTCTTATTTTATGAACATTAGACTCCCAAGACTCTGGAATACAGTCATTCTCTTTAATATGTTTGTTCTCTTCTTCACTATTTCGTTGCCTTGGAACTTCCACAAAACTTGCATCAACAATCTTCCCTTCTGAGACTAATAGTCCTTCATTATTTAACTTCTCATTAAAAAGTTCAAAGAGGTCTCGTTCAAGTCCTAACTTTGTTATATTGTCCCGAAATCGCCATATTGTCTTTTCATCAGGTACAGCACTACTTCGAACAAGACCTAAAAAACGACTAAATGAATGTCGGTCTAGAATCTGATATTCTGTTTGAAAATCACTAAGATTATAGTACCGTTGTAATATTAAAATCTTGAACATTAGTATTGGGCAATATGATGAAGCTCCTGCATTACTCTTTCGGTCTTTCTCATAAATAAGTTCCAATGTCGGTCGAAAAATTTCCCAATCGATAATGTCATTTAATCGCTCCAAGGGATCTCCCATTTGCTGTAACCTCTCTAGCCTAAAAATGTCATCAAATAAAATATCGTTATCTATAGTCTTATATCTCATAGTCCGAAAGATCTTAATTATGACAACAATAAGGTAATTTACAATATTAAGTATCAGTTAATTAATTCTGAGAGGTGCCCTTTATTCATAGCAAGTAAATGAACAAGAAAAACGAAATAGGCATAGGCATAGAAAAGATTGATGAAATTTCATTTTATGCAAAACCATTACCAATGCCGATTGAGCAAATACATTTAGGTGAGAACCTTTTTTTGGGTTTAGGTTTCAGCTTTAATATAGATCTGAAAAATGAAAAATTTGTATTCGATACTTTAGTAAAATACAATGTAGAGCATATAGAAGAACCATTCTTGCAGTTAGAAAATAAAATTGTTTTCAACATAAAGAATCTAACAGGAGTTATTATAGTTAATCAGGAGGATCAGATGAAGATGCAAGATGATTTTTTAATAACTTTAACGGGGGTGGCTATAGGAACGATTAGAGGTATGTTGGCTGCTAGTACAAAAGGAACGCAATGGGCGAAATTTCCTCTTCCCATATTAAATCCGAAGGAAGTAATTCAAAAGATGAATTCTAATTAAGAAATTTCTCCTATGTACGAGCGAATTAAAAATGTCACTGCAAGTGAAAATTTTTATAGAAATAAGATGACCTATTAAACGGGAATTCAATAAATTTGAAAGGCCTCTTTCATACTAGCGTATGTTTGAGGTCTTTTTCAATGTTTACATAATGTATTTCATGATTTTACGTTTTAACGATATAGATTCATCAACGCAAAAATATATTCATGAAAGGACTAGCCCTATTTTATGCGATATTCATGCTCGTTTCCATCGTTAGTTGTAAACCAGAAAAAGAGGTTATCAACAGCCTTTCTATCGCGGATATTACCATTCATGAGAATGGGATTATTCCAACACCTGATGGCGTTCCCAAAAGTATAGAGAAGACCTTCTCAAAGTATACAAAAATCACCGCTCCCAATGGTAGACCCATACATTTCTTTGCCCAATCAGAAGTCGCTGATAGAAAGATTGTAAGAGCCAGGCAGATTCTCGAAATGTACCTTACCGATGTAAAAGGATCAAGATATGGTGGATTCAAATTCATTGTAGCCAACTCCATGGCAGACAGAAATGCTGCTCTGTTCTTTTTTAACGATGAAGCTTCGAAAGAGGAGAATATGTTTTCGCTAATTCTGACTCCATTTAATGCACAAGACCTATATGCTACCGAGTCTTTTGTGGAGGGATCTCCCGAGTATTTGGAGAACTATCCTAGAGATGCTAGTTATGAGGAGATATTACACCTCACCCAAGATTATGGCATCACCCCAATGCTCCCACTTTACCAAAAAGAGATTTATGATGCGGCACAGGAATCTGTCAACAATGGAATCTATCTTCCTCCTTCTGAACTACCCAAGGCAGACTATGATCAAGAGTATCTAGCGACCGTATGGGACATATATTTAGATGCATGGGCTTATACCCCTCCTCCAGCACAGTTTGGAGAGTATCCCTATAATACGAGAGAGATGTTAAAAGAGAAAGATACTAAAGGCTACAAATTGGTGGAATCATTTTTACCCACATCACTCACCTATAATGCCCATATCCACCCTGATTTTACAGGGGTATTCCATTTAAATTATACCCCGAATCTATCTTATACACACAAATCAAAACATTTGAACGATGCCACCCTTACTGGAGGCCATCCAAGTGGTTTATGTGGTAATGATAGAGATAATAAGCTGACGGGGAATGACGCCAACAATACCTTCTGTGGATTAGAGGGAGGGGATACAATCAATGGAAAACAGGGAGTAGATACCGTTATTTTTAGAGGAGATCGATCAGAGTATACCATAGAGACGAATGTTGAATCCACTATTATCACAGATAAGGTAGCGTATAGAGATGGTGTCGACACCCTAATTAATATTGAAAAAATCCAATTCAAAGATCAAACTATTAACTTGTAATAGATGAAAAACTATATATTACTATTTATCATTTTTGTCGGACCATTTACTCTGAAAGCACAGGTCAAAGAAGATGTTGACAGCCTTCTTACTCTATACGACATACCGAAACCCAAAGAAACGGTTCTTAAAATACATGAAACAATCATCTATCCCAAAAGGGTTTCATACGGTGTAGACATCTCAAACGGAATGACATTTGTAGATAGACAAGCAAGTTCCAATCATCTAAATAACAACCAGACTGTAAATTACAGTGGAGGGTATTTTAATCAAATGTCTCTGAGCTTTATTATCCAATCTAAAATCAAGAATTATGGTGGAGATAATAAAAACTCGAAATCTATTTGGTCCATTTCCCATAAATATCACCAAGTAAACACCCAGTTCTACGATATTTACGATGGAGGTCAAAAGTATAGACTAGAAGACTCTTCTGAAAGATATAGCAGTGTGAGTATTGGGTATCTTAGACAGTTCCCCCTGCTTAAGGTGATGAACAGACACCTATTTCTTGGAGTGGGTGCCGAATTAAACTACTATTACAAACAGAAGATTATATTGGAAGGAATGGAACACACTTCAGAGATATCCAATACTGGGAGTGCCATCAATAACAATTATGGGATCAACTCAAGTCCAACTCTTGTTATTGATCTAGGTACAAATTTCAATATCATACAAAACTCTGAACTGAAGGTGCATTTCTCCTACCATAAAGACCTAAACTATTTTATCGGTTCTTCCATTCCGATGTTCAGTACATTGGCGGTCAAAATACAGTGGTCTAAAATAAGGTGGAAGTAAAAGAGTTCTTTTAGAAAAACAAAAGGTTGTTCTTAATAAATAAGAACAACCTCTTTCGGAATTTCAATCTGTTTTCTAAAATAAAATACTACAACAGAGAAAATACAGCCGAAGTTTTACGTTTATTGAGAGAGATTAGCTGTTGTTTCTCTGGCAAGCTTGTGGTAACTTGTTAATACAAATATCACCTAAAAAAAGGAACTTCACAATCCCTACTTATTGGGATATTTGAATAAAAAAAAGAGAGCCAAACGATCATCGTTGTGCTCTCTTTACAAATGTTTCTTTTTAATAAAAGACATAATGACTAAATACGAAATGGCTACATTTATAAAATATACCGCTTTTTGTACGTTTTATTGAGAGGTATATTTATCATTCCTGAACCATATTTCTTGCTTAACTTGTTAATACAAATATCATATAAAGTTTGACAGTTCACAATCCCCACTTATTGGGATATTGTGTAGAAATAAAAAGAAGGGTTATTTCTAATTTAAATCAGAAATAACCCTTCTTTGTTGATATTCTCAGTATCCTCTATACAGATACACCAAAATCACGTAGTGCATCATTTAAAGAGGTCTTCTTATCTGTAGACTCTTTACGCTTACCAATAATTAATGCACAAGGAACTTGAAACTCTCCTGCAGGGAATTTTTTAGTTCTAGTACCTGGTATTACAACAGAGTTCTCAGGAATATATCCAGTATACTCTTTTTCGGTCTCTCCAGTTACATCAAGAATTTTAGTAGACTTCGTTAGAACCACGTTCGCTCCAAGAACAGCTCCATCACCAACTTGTATCCCTTCTACCACAATACAACGAGATCCAACAAAACAGTTGTCTCCGATAATAACAGGAGAAGCACCCACAGGCTCTAGGACCCCACCGATACCTACTCCACCAGAAAGGTGAACATTCTTACCAATTTGTGCACAACTACCAACGGTAGCCCAAGTGTCCACCATCGTACCTTCGCCAACCCAAGCTCCGATATTAACATACGAGGGCATTAGAATTACCCCTTTAGAGAGGAATGAACCATAACGAGCCACTGCATGAGGAACGACACGAACCCCTAGTTCTTCATAATTACGCTTTAAATCTATTTTATCATAAAACTCAAGTGGTCCTACCTCGATGGTTTTCATACCTTGGATTGGGAAGTATAGCAAAACAGCTTTCTTCACCCACTGGTTCACAACCCATACACCATCTTTCTTTTCAGCAACACGTATCGCTCCTTTATCTAATAGTGAGATCACTTCTCTAACACAATCCTGTGTTTCACTATTTTGTAGTAAAGAACGATCCTCAAATGCCTTCTCAATAATTTCAATGTATTCGTTGTACATATTTTTTTATTTATATAAATTCTACAATCTCCACTTAAATCTCTTACGATTTGTCACAAAAATAGTCATTTAAATTATTATTGTAATTTAAATCGATGTTAAATATCACTTATCAAAGATATCTAACTTGAAATGATAGGAACGATCCCAATCGACAAAGAAGGAGTAAGAAGAGATGTATTTCTCAAAACAAATAACAACTAGCCTAGAAATATAAATTATATAAAATATTTTTTGTATATACAGTGCACCAAGTAAACTAACTATTTGAATTTAAATTATATTTGATTAATTTTAAACTAGAACATAAGATTGTCTGTTATATAAGGGCAGATTAAAATATTAAAATAGAACAAGTTATTTGTTTATTTTACATAAATTTGCATCTATGTGTTTATTATGAAGATTATATCAAATTAAAAGAAACTAGATATGAGTAAATTTATGTTTGCTCTACTAACAGGTTGGTTCATGTTGCTACAACTTAGCAGTATGAATCTTTGTGCTTCTACATTGAAGAAGCACAAACAAAAAGAAGAGAGACCTCAAATCATTGAAAGTAAAAGTAACGCTAAGGCTAGACCTACAGTGTATATTAGTGTATTAGAACAAACGCGTTTATATACACAAGACAATCCTGATTTTCCATACACCATAAGTGGCGCAGATGTTTCTGAGTCAGAGATTGATGTACTCCCAACTGTCTCATGTAAAGCAGACAGATACTCACCCAAAGGAAACTACGAAATCACATTAAGTGGTGGTTCTGATGATGTTTACGATATTGTACTTGTGAACTCCGTACTGCATGTTCAAGAGCTTATCAGTAAAGAGATCATGATTGAAGTTCCAATGCAAACCACTTTGACCTATGATGGCAATACCAAATCGGTTCCTTATGAACTTGTTAGCGGAAAGGATGACACAGGAAGAGAGATAATTTTAAACCACGAAATAATACAACTAAAAGTAACTTACGTGGATGAGGATTATAACGAGGTAGATCCGCTACATGCAGGATCGTATATGTGTAAAATTGACATCACAGACCCGAGTGTAAGTGATCTAGTAAAACCGAAAGAGTGTTTTTTAGATATACTAAAAGCACCCCTATCCATTCGAGTCGATGATTTGGTTAAAGAGCAAGGAAAAGCAAACCCTCCATTTACCTATACATATAATGGTTTTTTAGGAACAGACACCAAAGAGGATATCGATCAACTTCCAACAGTTACGTGTGATGTAACCACAGAATCTACAGTAGGAACTTATGATATTCGACTACTAAATGCACAAGACAACGACTACGATATCACCTTACAAAATGGAGTATTTGAAGTAAGGGGACCTTCTCCTGATGTAAACTTTGTGATGGAGGATAAAACCGTTGAATATAATGGTTATGCTCATGGTGTGGCCGTCACAGTAACCCCTTCCGGTTTCACCTATACCCTAACTTACAATGGTAGTTCGAAAGTTCCCAGTGAAGTGGGGACCTATGAAGTCGTTGCTGTATGTACCGATGATCGTGCTGGATCAAACAAAGGATACAGTAAAAAATGTGTTTTAATTATCCAAAAAGCTACAATATATATCACGGCAGATAACAAAGAGTGTTATTTTGGTGAAGAAATTCCAAAGTTAACCTACTCCATTAACGGGTTGGTCGGTTCAGACAGTGGGGTGGACATTTTGCCCACAATATCTTGTACCGCAACGAAGGAATCTGCTCCTGGAGAGTATAATATATCTCTATTAGGGGGCAGTGACCCGAACTATAATCTTCATTTAACCAATGGTAAATTAACGATATCAAACAAAACACTAACCATTACTTTTGGTGAAAATGAGTTTGAGTACGATGGAATGCCGAAGAGTATCGAATACTATACAGATCCCGAAGGTGTGACATGTGAAATCACTTACAACGACCAATTTGAACTCCCTATCTCCACAGGAGAATACACTGTTCGAGTTAGATCCATTGATCCCAACTATATCGGCGAAGGGGAAACGAAGATGCTTATATGGGCTGAAAAGGAAGAGGTAGATGCAGTAAATGCCATCATAGATAATGGAAGTAACAATACCATACTAAAGATTAACAACATAGAAGCCTTTGCCAACAATACTTTAACATTATATGATCGTGCAGGAAATTTGATCTACCAAAGCACAGGAGTGTATCAGAATGATTACGATCTTCAACCTTTACATGAAGGAACCTACTTCTACCTTTTAAGTTATGACTATAATGGGGAGAAAGTATATGAAAAGAAGTTTGTAGAATTAATACGTCCTTAGAAAAATAATCTCGATGAAGTACAAAAAGTGTCATTTACTCATTATCGTTCTATGTTTGATCCTCTCATTTTTCAAAGAGAAGCGTCTTTGTGCGCAAGAACAAGTTCGATTCAATTCGATGGTAGACCACTTTGGACTCTTTAACCCCTCCTATACAGGGAAAGATACAACGGTATGGGTAGATGTTATCAACACAACACAATGGTCTGGTTTTGAAGGAAGTCCTACAACTACCACTGCACATATGCATGGACATATTCAGAGTATTGAAGCAGTAGATAGAGGAGAGGATGTAAAAAAAGCTTTAGGATTTGGCTTTACAATACAAAGTGATAAAGTGGGATTACGAAACAACTCGACAGCATCTATTCAACTGCAATCTGGTATTCAAATAGGAGATTATTCATACTTATATTTAGGGGTAGATGGAGGCTCTTCTCTTATCCGGTACGATATGGGAAAGATGAACTCAGGGGAGGTTATCCCAGAAGGAGAAAATAGAAACGATTATTTTGTTGGAGCTGGAGTTACTCTCGAAGCAGGTAATTTTATCGCTGGAGGAGCAGGTAGAAAAGTGATTTCAAAAAATACTGAAATAAATAATATGTCCTATTTCGGTCATGCAGAGTATTTGGCAATGCTTCCGAGCTTTTCTCTAAAACCTGTGGGGTTTGTCCAATACGACACAAACAAACAGACCATCTGGGATGCAGGAATTTTCGCTGGATTTGTTCGAGATAAAATATGGATAGGTGGGATTTATCATAGCAACAACTCCTTCTCCGCCATGTTAAAAGTACACGCTCTCAAATTCTTTAAGTTCTCCTATATTTATACATTGAATACAGGAGAACTTCAGAATTTCGCGAAAAATAGTAACGAATTTAATATTTCGATTGATCTAAGAAACCTATGGATGAAAATATTTGGTATAAAACATGGTGTGAATCTGATTGACTATTTTAAAGACGACCAACAAAAAAACTCGTTTATAAACAAATAAATTAATATATTGCAAAAGAAACAAACCGTATCTCTTATTATCACTGTATAAGAGGGGATTTGATATAGATTGGCATGAAATATCTACTTAGTATAATTTTATTGTTCACCGTTTTATTTGCACATGCTGACAAGCTTAGTCGTAAAGACAAAAGTGAGTTAGACCGACTCATAAGAAGTGAACAATACCACAAAGCACTCAAAAAGATTGATATTCTCTCGAGAAGATACAGAAAATCGTATCAACTTCAAATGTTGAAAGGGGTTATCTATATTGCAATGCCAGAACATATGGCAGAAGCAGATAAGGAGGTTGCGAAAGCATTAGAGCTAACCAACAAAGCCTATGAAAAGCAAGAGATCCGTTACTTTGTGGCACGAGCATATCATAGACAAGAGAAATTTCAGGATTGTATCAAAGAGTGTCAATCTCTACTAACAGATGTAGAGAAATGGAAAAGAAACTCAGATAGTAAACTTGAGAATCTTATCACGATGGCAAAAACCTCTAGTATGTATTTGGATGCACCATTAGATGTAAATATCGATCCGTATGATGTAAATACAGAGGGCTTTGAATTAGCACCGACGATACCACTGAACGTAAAACAGATTCTTTACTCTTCTGGGAAAGGGAATTCGGTGCTTCGTAAAGACTATGACGGTCATAAAGACAACTCTTCGATGAAACGATTAAGTTTCTCAAAAGGGAATATCATCACAAGCCTTTCGATGAACTTACAAAGAGATGTGATGGTTATCTCAGTAGCCAAAAAGAATAACTATCGAGGAGATGCGACCATCTATATCTCCAAATTAGATAATGGAACATGGACCCGTCCTAAAGTACTGCCTGACGAAATAAACTCCTCTTCAGATGATAACTTTGCCTCGATAAGTCCTGATGGTCATTGGGTATTTTTCTCTAGTAAACGTTTTGGTGGAAAAGGTGGATTTGATATCTACAAGGCCCGACTGAACAGAGATTGGACTGTAGAAAAGCCAAACAATGTTGGTAAGTTTGTTAATACGCATGGGGATGAGATCTATCCTGTACTTCACCCAAATGGAACGTCCCTATACTTTAGTACCAACGGCCAGATGGGAGTAGGTGGATTCGACATCTATTATTCGGATGAATATGAAGGAGTATATACAGATCCTATCAATTTAGGTTATCCTCTAAACTCTACAGCAGATGATTATGAATATGTAGAATCAGTAGATGGTACCGCTGGATATTTGGTGTCCAAAAGAATGAATGGACTAGGTAATACTGATATTTATAAAGTTTTCTATCCTGATAGAGAAAGAAATGGACTTTTTGCTGTAGTGGGTAATTATGATACAGAGTTAGAACAAAATGATTCGATTGTAGGATCTTTAGAAAATATATCTACTGTAAAAGAGGTTTCGGTCAATGACGAGACGGGGAACTTTGCAGTGGTGGCCAAAAAAGGGGAAAATTACCAACTATCTATACGTAATAGTGCAACGAAGGACTCCTTATATGAAACAGAGATATATGTATCGGACAAAGAGTATGAGCAGATGACTCCTCCTCTTGTTGATCTTGGTAATATTGATGCGAACGAAGTGAAAGATGCTGCACCAAAGAAAGCGGAGGTTGTAAATCTATCGAGAGAAGAACTTCAGCATATATTCTTCGAACGAAATCACGCACGTTTGACCAACTATTCTCAAGGAGTTATTAGAAAACTTATTGCAAGAGAAGATCTGAAAACAAACAAAGTAAAATTAGCACTTTCAGGTACTATTGATGGACAAGAGCTTGCACTTGAGAAGACAACACTATCGATCCAACGATGTAAAGTAGTTAAGCAGTATCTAATTAAAATGGGTATTGAACCAGATAGAATATCCATTGTAAACAATGAACAGGCATACAGGCCATTTATTGTGGATCACTACTTCCATAAACTTTACTACTACCTATATCTAGGTCAGAAGGTGAACGAAGAGTTTATCAAGTCACTTGAAAGTCATGACCAAATGAGAATGGGTAATCTATTAAACAGAAGGGTTAAAATAGATATTCAAGATTAATACATATTATAGATTAATATATATTTAAAAAGGAGACTTCAATAAAGTCTCCTTTTTTTGTTATAAAAGAGTGAACTAGTCTAAAAATGTAGCGTGGAAAAATATATAATGCCGTTTTAGGAGGGATTATTGCCGGTTTTTTATCCTAATGTAAACTCTTATTGAAAAGACCTAATTCTCATATTTGGATATAAAAAAAGATATTACTTTTGGGCTGCACTACAAAAGATTTGTGTAGTACAAGACCGAAAATTAGATATCACCATTTTTATTTAAACTTTACCATGACAACCCAATCTAGGTATAACCAACGAGGCGTCTCTGCTTCCAAAGAAGATGTACACAATGCAATTAAAGATGTAGACAAAGGTCTATACCCAAAAGCATTTTGTAAAATAATTCCCGACATTTTAGGGTCAGACCCAGAATATTGCAATATCATGCATGCGGATGGCGCAGGAACGAAATCATCCTTAGCATATATGTATTGGAAGGAGACAGGGGATCTTTCTGTATGGAAAGGGATTGCGCAAGATGCACTGATCATGAATATCGACGATCTTTTATGTGTTGGCGCAGTGGATAATATACTTCTATCATCCACTATCGGTAGAAACAAAAACTTGATTCCAGGAGAGGTGATTAAAGAGATCATCGAGGGAACTGAGTCGTTATGCAAAGAGCTTAGCAAACAAGGGGTTAATATCTATCCAACGGGGGGAGAGACAGCAGATGTTGGAGATCTGGTTAGAACTATTATTGTAGATTCGACGGTTACAGCTCGTTTAAAAAGAGAGGAAGTTGTCAGTGCTGATCAAATTCAGGCAGGAGATGTAATTGTCGGTTTGTCTTCGTCTGGTGTAGCAACTTATGAGAAAGAGTATAATGGTGGAATGGGATCTAACGGATTAACGTCTGCACGTCACGATGTTTTCTCTAAATATCTTGCAGAAAAGTATCCTGAAAGTTTTGACCCTCAAGTGCCTTCGGATTTGGTATACTCTGGGACAAGAAGTCTTACTGAAAAGCTTGAAGAAGTTGGAGTGGATGTTGGAAAATTAGTCTTATCTCCTACAAGAACATACGCACCAATAGTAAAAGAAATTTTAGAAAAATATAGAGATAGTGTTCATGGAATGATTCACTGTTCTGGAGGAGCACAAACAAAAGTTCTACATTTTGTCGATGGGGTTCATGTAATCAAAGATAAAATGTTTGATGTACCACCTCTTTTTAAAATAATACAAGAAGAGAGCAAAACTCCTTGGCAAGAGATGTACCAAGTATTCAATATGGGCCATCGATTCGAGCTTTATGTATCGCCTGAGGTAGCAGAAGAGATCATAAATATTTCAAAATCATTCGATGTGGATGCAAAGATTGTTGGTCATGTAACATCTTTTGAAGGAAAAAAAGTTACAATTAAATCTGAATTTGGTACTTTTGCATATTCTTAATTTTATGTGAATGCATAAAATGAAGACAAACTGTCTTAAGATATAGGAACAAGAGATCAAAATATAAAAAATGGCGAATAATAGTTTGCTTGAAAAGTTCGAAGCGATAAAGATGCGATTTGAAGAGGTAGGAAAACAGATTACCGACCCTTCAATAATTGCTGACATGAAAAGATATGTAAAGCTTAATCAGGAATACCGAAGACTTGATGATTTGGTAAAGGCTTTTGAAGATTATCAAAGAATTATTAATAATATTCAAGAGGCAAAAGAGCTGATTGCAGAGGAGACTGATGAAGAGATGAAAGAGATGGCCAAAGAGGAGATCTCGGAAAACGAAGCATTGGTAGCACCTAAAGAGCAAGAGATCAAGATGCTTTTAGTTCCTGCAGATCCTGAGGATGCAAAAAATGCAATCATTGAAATTCGTGGAGGTACAGGTGGTGACGAAGCAGCCCTTTTTGCTGGAGACCTTTTCAAAATGTACTCAAAGTATGCAGAAAAGAAAGGATGGCGCGTTGAAGTAACAAACTCTAACGAAGGCACATTAGGTGGCTTTAAAGAGATCGTAATGAAGATCTCAGGTGAGAATGTTTACGGAACCATGAAATTTGAAGCTGGAGTACATCGTGTTCAACGTGTTCCTCAGACAGAAACTCAAGGGCGTGTTCACACTTCAGCAGCAACTGTAGCAGTGCTACCAGAAGCAGAAGAGTTCGATATCGATCTTAGAGAAAGTGATATTCGTAAAGATACTTACTGTTCTTCGGGACCTGGAGGACAGAGTGTGAATACTACGTACTCAGCAATTCGACTAACTCACACACCAACAGGTATTGTGGTTACATGTCAAGATCAAAAGTCACAATTAAAGAACTTGGCAAAAGCGATGGCTGAATTACGTACGCGTATCTATAATATGGAGCATCAGAAATATCTTGATGATATCTCATCTAAAAGAAAGACGATGGTATCTTCAGGAGATAGATCTGCAAAAATTCGCACATACAATTGGCCACAAGGTCGTGTGACAGATCATCGTATCAACTTAACTCTGTATAGTCTTCAAAATATCATCAATGGAGACATTGAGGAGGTCATCGAGAAGCTACGAGTAGAAGAGAACTCAGAACGATTAAAAGAGAGCGAATTATAATTATAATGTATCTATTTAATACATTGAAATTTATACTTGATCACTTAGCACTGTTTTTAATAACGAAACAGTGTCTAGGGATTATATTTTTTAAAAAGTCGACAATTGAATCAATTGCCGACTTTTTTATGCACTAAACTTTAAGAGAAATTATTGGTTCTATAAATAAAAAAACAAGGAAGGAATATGAATTCACAAGAACTTTTTGAACAGATCAAGATTAAGAAATCATTTTTATGTGTGGGACTGGATACTGACAAGAACAAAATACCAGCTCATCTTCTAGATGCAGAAGATCCTATTTATGAGTTTAACAAAGCGATTGTTGATGCAACTCATGATCTTTGTGTTGCATATAAGCCGAACCTTGCATTCTACGAAAGTGAAGGAATTGAAGGATTAAAGAGTCTAGAGAGAACAGTAAAATACATTCGATCAAATTATCCTGAAATTTTTCTTATTGCAGATGCAAAAAGAGGAGATATTGGAAATACTTCAAAGATGTATGCCAAAGCATTCTTTGAGAACATGGACTTTGACTCTGTTACGGTGGCACCATATATGGGAGCGGATTCTGTAACACCATTTCTATCTTATGAAAATAAGTGGGTCATTCTTCTTGCTCTGACATCCAATAAAGGGGCATTCGATTTTCAATTTATGGAAGAGAATGGAACACGCTTATTTGAGAAAGTTCTTGAAACATCAAAAGAGTGGGGAACTCCAGAAAATATGATGTATGTAGTAGGCGCAACCAAAGCAGAAAGCCTCACTGATATTCGTAAAATAATCCCTAATAGTTTTCTTCTAGTTCCGGGGGTTGGAGCTCAAGGAGGAAGTTTATCAGAAGTTGCAAAATATGGATTAAACGACACATGCGGTCTTTTAGTAAATTCTTCAAGAGGAATTATCTATGCTGGGTCGGATGAAGATTTTGCACTCTTCGCTCGTGGGGAAGCACTAAAGGTACAAACTGAAATGTCGTCTCTTCTAGAAGAGAAAGGTATTGCATAATACACTAAGCCCTGTTAATACTAGATTTAACAGGGCTATACTCCCCCATCCCCCAATTATTACATTGTAGCTTAGAACCACAATACATACCGAATCCCATCTACAATAAAAGAAACGCGATAAAAAAGGGTTAATACATTTTTATTTATAATAACAGAGGGCTTCTCTGTGCATTATTGTTAAATTAGCGTACTTTTTTAAAATTTACTGAGACATAATTACTCAAAACACTCAACCTATCATTCATTACACATGTTATGATACAAGAAAAGATCTAAAACAAATTAAGATATGATCGCATTTCAAATTATGATTGTCATCTTTGTTCTTGGATACTTAGGTATTGTGCTCGAACACAATACTAAAGTGAACAAAGCGGCAGCTGCCCTTATCATGGGTGGACTTTTGTGGGCAATTTATGCCATTTTTGGGACAGATATTCTCGGTCTAGGATATAGTAGTAGTTGGCATCACTTTACCCATACGAATGGAGCCAATAGTAGTATTGTTGATTTCATCGTACATCATGAATTAGTAGAACGTCTATATGAAATATCTTCTATTCTATTTTTCCTTTTAGGAGCTATGGGAATAGTAGAGATTGTCGACTCATTTCAAGGGTTTCGAGTTATTACGGACAAAATTAAGACTCGAAATATAGTTAAGCTACTTTGGATCATTTCAATCCTTACCTTCTTTATGTCAGCGGTATTAGATAACCTTACAACCACCATTGTAATGGTAACTTTAACCAAGAAAATATTAGACAAGAAAGAGAACCGATGGTTTTTTGCTTCCATGATCGTTTTAAGTGCCAATGCTGGTGGGGCATTCTCACCTATAGGGGATGTTACAACGATCATGCTCTGGATTGGCGGACAGGTAACCTCTTCCCATATCATTTCGTCACTATTTATTCCTAGCATGATAAGTATGTTAGTTCCATTGATCATCTCCTCTTTCATTCTTAAAGGAAAAAGAGAAGAACCACAACTTGAGGTCTCAGAAACCAGGAAATATACAACTGTTACAGAGCGAAATATCATTTTACTTCTAGGAGTATTATGCCTTCTATTTGTTCCAGTTTTTAAAACCATTACTCACCTTCCTCCTTTTATAGGAATGCTACTAGGTTTAGGTGTATTATGGTTTGTTTCAGAACTTATGATTCGTAAAAAGTCACATGATGACCAACGTAATCTAAGTGTTATCAAGACATTACACAAAATTGACACTCCAACCATTCTGTTTTTCCTTGGAGTTCTTTTGGGCGTTTCTGCACTATCCTCAGCTGGTCAATTAGACCTTATGGCAGAAGCGATGGATAAACATATCGGAGATATCTATGGTATTAACATCGCTATTGGATTCTTGTCTTCCATCGTAGATAATGTCCCTCTTGTAGCAAGTGCAATGGGAATGTATGAGATAGCAAGTCCTGACTCTGTTGGATATCTAACAAACTTCGTGCAAGATGGCCAATTCTGGTCGTTCTTAGCATATTGTGCTGGAACAGGAGGATCTATCCTTATTGTGGGTTCCGCAGCAGGTGTTGCAGCAATGGGAATGGAAAAAATTAGTTTTGGTTGGTATTTAAAGAAAATTTCATGGATAGCAGTAATTGGCTATTTGGCTGGTGCTTTTACATTCATGGTTTGCAACGGAGCAATCTAATTTATTGATTTAATTTTTTAAAAAAGCGGTAGACTGAAAGATTCAGCTACCGCTTTTTTGATGCCCTTTCCTCATCAAACAGTATCAACTTGCGAGACAATTAATATATCATACGAATTAAATGCTATCTCCAAATTGTTTCACAAGGATCAATGCTTCTTTTTCTCCCTTTTGCTCGCAAACACAAGGATCAAACCCACAACCTGTAGGGCAGTTCCAATATATCGAAAAGCCATTATTGTCGAATTATAACGATCATAGCTAAGTACATTAATAACATAAATAACGACCAAAATGGAACCTATAATCAATATAGCCCCTCCTATTTTTTGAAGTATCAATAAATTTCGTTTCATCATAACCAAAGCGTAAAATTTTTATGACTATATCATTTTTAACAGTATCATACAAAGATGGAAAACTTGAGAGACATCTCAAATAGGTGACTAGGAAACGAGAATTACGTATCTTAAACAATAACTTTCTTTTGGTAACATTTACACAGCAAAACATAATAAATAATTATTTATTGCTCTAAAACATGTCAATCAGACAAAAAAATGTGACCTACGTTTATTAACTTTAAAGGAGAGTGAATATCCTAATCACATTGTTAAACGAATAAAACTCTATGAATATGGCAGAAAAAATGACTTTTAATGAGCTAAGGAAATTAAAGGACAGTCTTCCTGATGGAACCATGTCACGTATTGCAACAGAGTTAGGCATTGAAGCAGCAACGGTAAGAAACTATTTTGGTGGATCTAATTGGAAAGAGGGTGCCAGTGTTGGTATTCATCTTGAAAGAGGTCCAGGTGGTGGTGTAGTTGTATTGGATGACACAACAATATTAAATAGAGCGAAAACAATCTTAGGCGAATCGATGTAGAATAGCCTCAAAAAATAAAGAGGTAAGGATACCCAAATTGTGAAATCCAATTACCTCTTTATATAATACAATTAAATAAGACCTTTGATATCCTCTATAATAGCATTAGCCAAAGCATCAGCTTGATCCATCGATGGTGCTTCCGAATAGATACGAATAATTGGCTCTGTATTTGATTTTCTTAGATGAACCCAACGATCAGCAAAATCAATCTTAACACCATCAATATTGTTTACTTGCTCATTAGAATACTTCTTCTCCATTTCAGCTAAAATCTGATCTACATCGATCTCTGGTGTTAACTGAATTTTATTCTTAGAGATAAAGTAAGATGGGTAAGTTGCTCTCAATTCAGAACACTTCATCTTCTTATTTGCTAAGTGAGTTAAGAATAGTCCGATACCAACCAATGCATCACGACCAGAATGGCTAGTAGGATATATCACCCCTCCATTACCTTCACCACCAATAATTGCATTGGTCGCTTTCATTTGTGCCACAACATTTACCTCACCAACAGCAGAAGCAGCATAGCTACATCCATATTTTTCTGTCACATCACGTAGTACACGAGAAGAAGATAGATTTGAAACCGTGTTTCCAGGGGTTTTAGAAAGAACATAATCGGCGACAGCAGCCAATGTATACTCTTCATTAAACATGGATCCATCTTCATTGATGATAGCCAATCTATCCACATCAGGATCGACAACAAAACCAACATCTACACCCTCTTTATTGATAATTTCTGAAGTCTCAACCAAGTTTTCTGGAAGAGGCTCAGGAACGTGTGCAAAGTGTCCTGTTGCTTCACAGTTGATCTCTACAGTTTTTTCTACGCCTAATGCTTTTAATAGTTTAGGAATAGCAATACCTCCGACAGAATTGACTGAATCAATAGCCACCTTAAAGTTCGCTGCCTTAATTACCTCTACATCAACAAGATCAAGATTTAATACATGATCTACGTGATAGTCAGTATAATCTTTTTCTGTCACGATACCCAAATCATCGACCTCAGCAAAAGTAAAAGATTCGCTATCTGCAATCGAAAGGATCTCTTTTCCAGCCTTATCATTTAAAAACTCACCATCCGCATTAAGAAGTTTCAAGGCATTCCATTGCTTGGGATTATGACTTGCTGTAAGAATAATACCACCATCTGCATTTTCAGCAGTTACAGCAAGTTCAGTAGTAGGAGTAGTTGCAAGACCGATATTCACAACGTCCACTCCCATTCCCATTAGTGTACCTACAACTAACGAATTAACCATTTCGCCAGAAATACGTGCATCACGACCAACCACAATACGCATTTTTTTTTTGCCAGCTTGTGATTGCATAAATGTACTATAAGAAGCAGTGAACTTCACAACATCTAATGGACTTAGTCCTTCTCCCGCTCTACCACCGATAGTTCCACGGATACCCGAGATTGATTTAATAAGAGTCATCTTGGTTTAAAATTTTTAATTAAGCTACAAATTTGATTATTTTATGTCCTAATAACAACGAATTAAGAGAATTATGTATCATAAAGTACTTATCTTGAATAATAAGAAAAAAAAGGATACTTTTTTTACATTATGGAACCATTAAAGGTACTACATATCAAAAAAAATATCCATCTTTGTGCTCGATTTATCAAGAAGCATTATTAGAAAACTGGTTTAGAGACACTTAACAATAAATCGTCTCTGAAAAAATATAAAATTATGAGAGATAGAAGACAGGACCGAGATTCAAAAAGGACCGTCGAAAAGAGAGGTACTGGATCTGGTAAAAGAGTTGGAAAAACAAAATCAAATGATTCTTCGAACGCAACAGGTCGAGGAAGGGATGATAGAAATGCAAGAAAGTCTCAAAGAACTCCACGCCATTTCAAACAAGAAGAGAAAGAGTCAGATAAATATCTTTCTAACGATGGGAAGGTTTTTAAACAAAAACCTAACTATGCTGAAATCTCAAAAGGATCTCAAAAACGTATCCGTAAAAACTCAAATATAAGTACACGTACCGATGATACGATACGTCTAAATCGTTTTATTGCAAACGCAGGTATATGTTCTCGTAGAGATGCAGACACATATATAGCATCTGGAGTAGTGACAGTAAATGGGAAAGTTGTCACAGAGATGGGCCTACGAGTGAAACCGGGTGATGAAGTTAACTTTTCTGGAGAGAAGATCACTGCTGAGCAAAAAAAATATGTCTTATTGAATAAACCAAAAGGTTTTGTTACGACAGTGGAAGATCCTCATGCGGAGAAGACTGTAATGGAGCTAGTTTCTAGTGCTTGTAAAGAGAGATTATATCCTGTGGGGCGTTTAGATAAAGAGACAACAGGATTGCTTCTTTTTACTAATGATGGAGATTTAACAACAAGACTTACCCATCCAAAATACAACCGTAAAAAGATCTATCATGTTTTTTGTGATAAAAAGGTTACCAAAAATCATATTAGACAAATATTAGAAGGTTTAAATCTTGAGGATGGCTTTGTGAAAGCAGATGCAGTAAGCTATGTTGATCAAAATGACACACGTCAAGTCGGTATTGAGATCCACTCAGGAAAAAACCGTATTGTTCGCCGTATTTTCTCATCTTTGGGTTATAAAGTAACGAAACTAGATCGTGTTTATTTCTGTGGTTTGACAAAGCTAAACCTTCCTAGAGGAAAATGGAGAAATCTTACTACTGAGGAGATCGCATTCCTAAAAATGGGTAATTTCTAATAGGAGTTATAATAATAATAAAGAAGGGCTATCATTGTTTTAAATGATAGCCCTTCTTAGTTCATTCCATAGATGTTAAATCGCAACAAAGTAATATCTAATTTTAAGCAATCGATTGTATACCATTCATAAACCATAAAAACGAAAAAGATTACTATAAATCAACGGAATACCACGTATTTAATAGCAATTAAGAAAGGGCTGAAAAATATTAATTCCTACCTTTGTAAGAAGTGATGAATTAAAAATACGATAATATGGCAGATAGATTTGCGGATCCTATTGGTCGCTTAATGGGCTTGCGTTACAAATCGCATCCTTGGCACGGGGTCTTTATCGGGAAAGATGCTCCAAACGTTGTAACAAGTTACATCGAAGTGGTAAGTACCGATACTGTAAAATACGAAGTGGATAAAGAGTCGGGGTATCTAAAGATTGATAGACCACAAAAGTACTCAAATCATGTACCAGCACTCTATGGGTTTGTACCACAAACATATTGTGGAGAGTCCTTAGGAGAGCTATGTTGTAAAAAAACTGGACGTGAAGGTATCAAAGGAGATGGGGACCCTTTGGATATTATTGTTCTAACAGAAAAGGAGATTTCTCACGGAGATATCCTAGTTACAGCAAGACCGATTGGTGGTTTTAGAATGATAGATGGGAATGAAGCGGACGACAAAGTCATCGCAGTATTAAGTGAGGATTTTGTTTATGGACAGATGACTGACATCAGTGAAGTCCCAGCTAATATAATCTCTAGACTAAAGCACTATTTCTTAACATATAAAGATATTCCTGGGGAAGAGAGGAATTCAGAAATAGCAGAAATTTATGGTCGAGAGGATGCTATTGAGGTAATAAAGACCACAATAGAAGACTATTCCAATAAATTTGACAATTTAGGAAAGTTATTATAACATTTGAGATAAAATAGAGAATAACGTACGAATCTTTACAACAAACGGGGAGATTAAAAACAAAGAAAATTGTGATAAAAATCGTATTTAAATCCACCCTACATTGCTATTTTAACAAGGAGGCAGAACAAGTTGTTTTTTAGAATACAAAAAGCAAAGGATTGCTTTTTTTAATCGATTAACTAATTTATATTTGACAGATATAGATTTAGGAAGATTTTGTATAGTTTTTCAAGATAAATTAAACACCAAAAAACTGAATAGATGAAGGTAACAGTTGTTGGAGCGGGAAATGTTGGAGCAACATGCGCAGACGTACTAGCTTATCGCGAAGTAGTAAACGAAGTAGTAATTGTAGATATCAAAGAGGGTGTAGCTGAAGGTAAAGCACTTGACATTTGGCAAAAAGCACCAATCAACTCATATGATACAAGAACAGTAGGTTCAACAAATGACTACACTAAAACAAAAGATTCAGATGTAGTGGTTATTACTTCTGGTTTGCCACGTAAACCAGGTATGAGTCGTGATGATTTAATTCAGACGAATGCTGGTATTGTGAAGCAAGTAACAGAGAGTATTATTGCTCAATCACCAGAGGCAATTATCATCATTGTGTCGAATCCTCTTGATGTAATGACCTATCAAGCACATATCACGTCTAAACTTCCACGTACAAAAGTGATTGGAATGGCTGGTATTCTTGACACTGCTCGTTATCGTGCATTCTTAGCAGAAGCACTTAATGTTTCGCCAAAAGATATCCAGGCTGTTTTGATGGGTGGACATGGTGACTCTATGGTACCACTTCCACGCTATACAACCGTTGGTGGTATTCCAGTTACTGAGTTAATCGAAGAAGACAAACTTGAAGCGATTGTAAACAGAACAAAAACTGGTGGTGGAGAACTTGTTAAGTTGATGGGAACATCAGCATGGTATGCACCGGGATCAGCTGCAGCTCAAATGGTAGAAGCGATTGTTAAAGATCAAAGACGTGTTTTCCCAGTTTGCATGAAACTTGAAGGAGAATATGGAATCGATAATTGCTATTTAGGAGTTCCTGTTATCCTAGGTAAAAATGGAGTGGAGAAAGTGATCGAACTTCAACTGAATGAAGATGAGATGAAGCTTTTGAAAGATTCTGAAGGACACGTACGTGAAGTAATGTCTGTATTAGATCGTATCAATGGATAATTCATTTCTATTTTAATTAACATATAAGAAAGAGAGGATGGCATAAGTCATCCTCTTTTTTTATACCTTTAGTTTATGAATTGGAAATATTCAAGAAGAGAGTTCCCTATTGAAGTAGTCAATATTGATGAAGATGGAGTTCATATTGTGTGTAAAAATCGCCTTGCTCCTGGTTATTGGTGGATCATCGACACAGGAGCTAGCACCTCTGTGATTGACACTAATTGTAGTGATCATTTTGAGATTGTATTTGAATCTACCACACAAGCCGCTGTTGGAGTTTTAGAAAATCAAGTAGAGACTAAAAAGGGGAATGCCCAGATCATAGATATTGAAGGACATTTATTTGAAAATATAGATTGCGTTGTAATTCCATTAAATCATGTAAATGAGATATACCAAACACAGGCAGACATCAAGATTTGTGGAATCATTGGTTGTGACTTATTGGTAGACAACAAAGCCGTAATAGATCTAGCAAAACTGAAGATCAGGTTAAAAAACATTAGGTAAAACATTGAGATTCGATAGGAAACGTAATATATAAAAGATGGTAATACAAAAAATTTAGATATATTTGCGTTCAACGTGAATTTAGAAGAAAACAATTAGATAATACAAAATTAAATCCAGATCCAATGCAGAACAAAGGAGCAATAAGGCTTTTGACAATTCTTGTGGCCTTTATTTGTCTGTACCAGCTTAACTTTACGCGTAAAGCAAAGCAGGTCGAGAATGACGCGAAAGAGTATGCGAAAGGGGATGTTACCAAAGAAAGATTCTACCTAGACTCTATCTCAGGACAGCCAGTACTAAACCTCGGAGTGAAGAAATTTACCTACAAAGAAGTGAAAGAACAAGAGATTAACCTTGGTCTTGACTTGAAAGGTGGAATGAACGTAACTCTTGAAGTATCGGTTCCTGAAATCGTAAAATCGCTTTCAAATAATAGCAAAAACAAAGATTTTGTTGCTGCCATGAACAAAGCAATCGAAGATCAAAAAGATAGTCAAGACGATTTCGTGACTCTTTTTGGGAGAGCTTTTGAAGAGGTAGCACCAGGAAAAAAACTTGCACCGATCTTCAGTACAATGGAGCTACGTGATAAAGTTAAGTTCAACGACACAAATGCTTCTGTACTTAAGGTTATAGACGAAGAAACAGATGCAGCTATCTCTAACTCATTCAATATCCTTCGTTCTCGTATCGACCGTTTTGGTGTTGCTCAACCGAACATTCAGCAGCTTCAAACAAAAGGTCGTATCCTTGTAGAACTTCCAGGTATTAAAGATCCTGAGCGTGTTCGTAAACTGTTACAGGGAACTGCTAAATTGGAGTTTTGGGAAACTTATTCAAATCCTGAAGTAGCACCAGTTCTTGGTCAATTGAACCAACGTCTTTACGAATATAACGAAGCTCAGGCTCCAAACAAAGAAGCAAAAGCAGAGGAGAAAAAAGACGATAAAGAGGCTGGTTTGGTAGATGAACTACAAAACGATTCTACTCAGACAGAGATGGACATGATGAAACGTGCTCCATTATTCCGTATTTTAAATCCAATGATATCTCAAACAGGACAAGCATATCCTGGACCAGTAGTTGGAATGGCTCATGTTAAAGATACAGCAAAGATCAATAAGATATTGGCTATGCCTGAGATCAAAAGCATGATTCCTTCTACAATGAAGCTTTCATGGGGAGCACAACCAACTCAAAAAGGTGGTAGCGTATACCAAATGTATGCCTTGAAAGCTACAAATCGTGATGGACAAGCACCACTTACTGGAGATGTTATCATAGATGCACGACAAGACTTTGGACAAAATCAAGCAAGCAGTGAGGTGTCAATGACAATGAATGCAGAAGGATCTAAAGCTTGGGCTAGGCTTACAAGAGAGAATATCAACAAATCCATTGCAATTGTTCTTGACGGTTATGTACAGAGTGCACCAAACGTACAAAATGCAATTACAGGAGGTCGTTCTCAAATTACAGGAAACTTCTCTATTGAAGAGGCAAAAGATTTAGCGAACATGCTTAAGTCTGGTAAACTTCCTGCTCCAGCACATATTGTTCAGGAGGAGATGGTAGGTCCAACATTAGGAAAAGAATCTATCCAGGCAGGATTTTACTCATTTGCAATTGCATTTGTATTGATCCTTGTTTATATGCTTTTCTTTTACAGTACAGGAGCTGGTTTAGTGGCAGATATTGCATTAATTGCCAACCTATTCTTTGTAATTGGTATTCTAGCATGTTTCAAAGCGGTATTAACACTTCCTGGTATTGCAGGTATCGTCTTAACAATTGGTATGTCTGTGGATGCGAATGTACTTATTTATGAGCGCATACAAGAAGAGTTGAGAAGTGGGAAAGGCCTTAGACTTGCTGTAACTGATGGTTATAACAATGCATTATCAGCAATTATCGATGGACAGGTTACAACATTACTAACAGGTATTGTACTATTCTACTTCGGTTCAGGTCCAATCAAAGGATTTGCAACAACATTGATTATTGGTATTGTTACTTCATTATGGTGTGGTATCTATATTACTCGCTTGGTTATCGAACGTCGTCTCGAGAAAGGTAAAGATCTTAAGTTCGTAACATCGATGACAGAGAACTGGTTAACAAAAACTAAGATCAAATTTATTGGTAAGAGAAAAGTTGCTTATATAATTTCAACAATTCTTTTGCTTATTTCTATTGTGTCCCTTGCAACAAAAGGTTTAAACTACAGTATCGACTTCCAAGGAGGACGTACTTATGTTGTTCGTTTCGACCAACCAGTTAAAGTAGAAGATGTAGCAAAATCTTTGACAAAAGGATTTGAAGGAACACCAGAGGTAAAAACTTTTGGTGAGGACAATCAAGTTCGTATTACAACTGACTTCAGAATTAATGAAGATGGTATAAATGTAGACGATCAAATTGAATCAGTTCTTTATGATGGATGTAAATCATTCTTTAAGAATACACCTAGTAAAGATCACTTCCTGAAAATGGATCGTGTAAGTTCACAAAAAGTGGGACCAACAATTTCTGATGATATTAAGAAAGATGCATTAATCTCTATCTTCTTCTCCTTAGTTATTATTTTCCTATATATCTTACTAAGATTTAGTGAATGGCAATATGGTGTTGGTGCAGTAGCCGCACTTGCCCATGACTCATTGATTGTACTAGGATTCTTCTCTTTGTTTGATGGCATACTTCCATTTTCACTGGATATTGATCAATCATTCATTGCTGCAATCCTGACGGTGGTAGGTTACTCTATTAACGATACTGTGGTAGTATTTGACCGTCTACGTGAGTATATTGGTCTACACCCAAAGCGTAATCGTGAAGAGGTAATTGATTCTGCATTGAGTAGTACTTTACGTCGTACTTTTAGTACTTCATTATCTACCTTTGTAGTTCTTCTTGCAATCTTTTTGTTTGGTGGAACATCGATCAAAGGATTTACACTTGCACTTCTTATTGGTGTGATTGTAGGTACTTACTCTTCAATCTTTATTGCAACACCAATTGCATATGATACAAGAAAAAAAGCGATGAGCTCTAAAAAATAAGGACCTACTAGGTTCTCATTAAAAAAAAGATAAATAATCCCGATTGTGAAAACAATCGGGATTTTTTGTTTCTTTGTTATAAAGAACGAAGAGAAACACAAGCATATGGAGTTATTATTTATCGGTGGAAGTGAATTGGCAATCGTATTTCTTATTGCACTACTTTTTTTTGGAGCAGATAGTATACCATCAATAGCAAAGACTGCAGGAAAAGCGATGAAAGAGTTTAAAAAAGCAACAAGTGATATAAAGAAGGAGTTTGACGAACATACTGATGGAGTGAAAGATCAAGTGAATGATGTTCGAAAGACCTTAAATGAAGGTGGGAGAGCAATTGAAGATGAAATTCGGAAAACTGAAAAGGATTTAAAGGATAACCTAAAATGATAGGAAGCAACCCATATATACAACTTATTTTTGGCATGATAATCCTAATCATAAGTGGGGATTATCTTGTTAAAGGAGGTGTTGAACTCGCCAGGAAATTTAAGATCTCAACACTCATCGTAGGCTCTACTGTCGTAGCCATGGGAACCTCTGCACCAGAACTTATTGTCAGTCTAAAGTCTGCAATAATGGGACATACTCAGATGGCAATAGGAAATGTGGTAGGATCAAATATTTCCAATATAGCACTTGTCCTAGGTTTTACAGCAATCATCATGGCAATACCTGTAAAATCGGAGACATTAAAAGTTGGATGGCCAACATTATTCATTGCTACAATTCTATTTATCTTATTGGGGAGAGATAGCGAGATATCAAGATTAGATGGGATAGTGCTTACTACAACACTTATCCTGTATATTGTGGTATCCATTAAATCGTCGATGAAGAGCAAAGAGGCGTCTGAAATCATTGAAGCAAAGTATCCCACTTGGAAGTCAATTGCTATTATCATATTGTCGTGTATTGGACTTACTTTAGGATCTAACAATCTGATTGGAGGAGCAAGTGAGATCGCAAAAGGACTTGGAATATCAGAACGTATTATTTCTGTAACAATTATCGCTATAGGAACGAGTCTTCCAGAACTTACAGCGTCAGTAATGGCTGCATTAAGAGGGGAAACAGATATTAGTATCGGCAATATTATTGGATCTAATATCTTTAATATTCTTGGAGTATTAGGCATTACGGCAACAATCCATCCAGTAAATGTGGCAGTAAACAAGTTTCACTACGACTTTAGTTACATGTTTGTCTTGACAATGATTCTTATAATTTTCTTATATCCTATTAGTAGAAATAGAAAGTATTTCAAGAATAAAGAATATTTAGTTGGCATTACAAATCTTAAAGGAGGAGTTCTTACAAGAACAGAAGGAACAATATTAGTTCTGGCATACTGTTATTACATATTTTCCATACTTTAAACCATAAATCATATGATTCTTAAAGCTTCGAATATTCATAAATCATTCGATACTCTTCATGTCCTAAAAGGAGTATCACTTGAAGTAGCCAAGGGAGAAGTGATCTCTATTGTAGGAAGTAGTGGAGCTGGCAAGACGACACTTCTACAGGTCCTTGGAACATTAACCCAAGCAGATAAAGGAGAGATATGGATGAATGGGAAAGATATCAGTAAGTTGAGTTCTAAAAAACTTTCTCAATTTAGAAATGAAAATATCGGTTTTGTATTCCAATTCCATCATCTTCTACCAGAATTTACAGCACTAGAAAATGTCTCTATTCCAGGTTGGATTGCTAAAAGAGATGCCAAGGAGGTAGAACAGAATGCTATCGAGCTTCTAGAGCTTCTTTCTCTAAAGGATAGACTTCACCATAAACCCAATGAATTATCTGGTGGTGAAAGGCAACGTGTTGCTGTGGCTAGAGCTCTTATCAATAATCCAAGTATCGTCCTAGCCGACGAACCTTCAGGTAGCCTTGACACAACCAACAAAGAGGAGCTTTACGAACTGATATATAAACTTAGAGAGAAGTATAATCAAACTTTTGTAATCGTCACACATGACAAGTCTTTTGCTCAATATACGGACCGTATGCTGACCATAAAAGATGGAGTGATGGAGAAGTAGTATTCAGATGGAAAAAGAAGAAATAAAGGAGTTGCTTGAATTAAAATACCATCAATTTAATGCTCCAGAATTTATTGAGACAGATCCGATACAGATACCTCATCTGTTTACAAAAAAAGAAGATATTGAAATAAGTGGATATATTGCTGCCACTTTAGCTTGGGGGAAACGTAATAGTATTATATTAAATAGCACCAAGATCATTGAGCGTATGGATTATGCTCCATATGACTTTATTAAAGAGTATCGACCTCAAGATCTAAACAGATTCAAAGATGTAAAACATCGAACTTTTCAATATGAGGATATCTGTTTTTTTATGAAATCGTTTCATCATATATACCAAAATTGTGGAGGGATGGAATTGCTATTTAAAGAGGGATTAAAAAATGGAGGTAGAATGAAAGACGCAATATTTCACTTCCGAAAGCAATTTCTTCGAGATAAAGAGGGATACAGAACCCAAAAACATATAGCAAATCCAATAAAAGGCTCTGCAGCCAAACGAATTAATATGTTTCTACGCTGGATGGTAAGACAAGATGGTTTTGGCGTTGATTTTGGCATTTGGAATATAGATCCTAAAGAACTCTTTATCCCACTAGACGTTCATGTTGGGAATGTAAGTAGAAAACTAAACCTACTTGAACGTAAAGCAAATGATTGGAAAGCAGTAGAAGAACTTACAAATAAACTAAAAGAACTAGATCCAAGTGATCCAGTAAAGTATGATTATGCACTATTTGGAATGGGCATTTTTGAAAAATTTTGATCAATAAGAATGGGAAGAAATAACTTTTTTCAATTTAAACAATTTAAGATAGTTCATGAACTCTCGGGGATGAAAGTAGGAACTGATGGTGTGTTATTAGGCGCATGGGCATCACATCCCAACCCTAAAAACATATTAGACATTGGTGCTGGTTCAGGACTTATGACTCTAATGATGGCACAAAGATATGATACAAAAATCACTGGTGTTGAAATTGATCAAATTGCAAGTAAAGAAGCAAACAAGAATCTTCTGAGCACTTCATGGAGTGATCGTGTTGAGATACTAAACTATCCTATTCAACAATATAGATCAGAGAAATATTTTGACTTGATTGTATCGAATCCACCATTCTTCAACAATGGTCCAAAATCGCCAAGTAGTTCAAGAAAGAATGCTAGGCACACAGACACCTTATCATTTACAGATTTGCTCTCATTTGTTTCTAGCAACCTAAATAATGAAGGAGTGTTTTGTTTGATACTTCCATTTGAACAATTACAAGCGATCACAGAAGAGGCAAAGAAACAAGGTCTATATATTCAAAAGATCTGTTATGTCCGTCCCAAAAAAGATGGCGATATCAAACGAATACTAGTAAGCTTTGGATTTGATAATACTAGAGAGATAATAGAAACATATATGTATATCGAAAAAACTCGACACGTATACAGTGAAGAGTATAAAAAACTAACTAAGGACTTTTATCTAAATATGTAAATTATGAGACAGCTGTTCATTTGTACTATCGCTCTATTTTTTTCGATATGCTCATCCCTAAAAGCAAACAATGGAACATCAAGGAATTTCTATCTTATTACATGTGAGCCAGGAGACGAAATATACTCTCTTTTTGGTCACTCTGCCTTACGTTATCAGGATGAATCAAATAGAATAGATGTGGTATTTAATTACGGTCTTTTTGACTTTAATGCACCGAACTTTGTATGGAATTTTGTACTAGGAAAGACGGATTATCTACTAGGTTACACAAACTACAATACCTTTATCAATAGTTATAAGAGAGAAGGAAGAGAGGTCTATCAAGACACTCTAAACCTTACTAACAGTGAGAAAGTTGTGTTATTCAATAGTATACGAGATAACTTAAAACCTCAAAACAGATTATATCGTTACAATTATCTTAGAAACAACTGCTCTACTAAATTAGAAGACCAGATAACAACGGCTTGCAATGGAGCTATTACGTGGGAAAAAAGAGGTCAATCAAGTCTTTCATTTCGAGCATTGTTAGATCAATATATGGACTATAATTCATGGGATGCTATAGGTATATATATTGCACTAGGTGCAAAATGTGATCAAGTAGCAACATGGAATGAGACAATGTTTTTACCCGAATATCTTCAAGCTGGTATCAAAAATTCGCAAAAAAAGAATCAAGAGAAGATTACCAAAGGAGAAACGAAAGTGCTTCTAAAGAGTAATAAGTTGGATAATAATAAGGGGTGGCAAGCAATAAATAATATTTATGTACTCTTATTCATCGTGTTACTCATAACAATATATCGTAAAAGAAAGAAAGCAATTTTTAATTTTGTTTCAAGAGTACTTTGGTTGGTAAATGCAATAGCCAGTGTGATTCTGCTATTTTTAGGAATCGTTTCAGTGCACCCACTAACAGGATATAACATGAATTTATTGGTTTTCTCACCATTGGCATTTATCCCACTAATAACAAGTTGGAAAAAGAACAGCAAACATAAAATAACGCGTTATGGCCTGATTTTATATGGGGTATCTGTAATGGTACTACTCATTACTACAGCGATATTTTCACTTCAAAAGATACATATAGCAGTATACTGTACGGCATTAATCTATACTGTCATTGGAATAGCACAGTACAATGATCTTAAAAAAACTACTTAAAATTTAATAAACTATTCATTATCGGATAACACGAAAATTAATCATTCGTGATATTTTTGTCGAAATTAAGAAAAGACTATGATCATTGACTCTCATTCACATATATATTCAAGTGAATTTAAAAACGAATACAAAGAGATAATTGAACGTGCAAAAGAGAACGGAGTAGATAAAATTATCCTTCCTAACATTGATAGTTCTTCCATCAATGCAATGCTTCGTTTAAGCGATGAGTATCCTGAAACATGCATCCCCTTGATAGGAATACATCCAACATCTGTAACCGAAGATTATGACCAAGAACTTGAAATTATTGAATTTTGGCTTAAAAAAAGAGAATTTGTAGGTATCGGAGAGATTGGATTAGATTACTATTGGGATAAAACATTTCGTGATGAACAGATAATTGTTTTAGAACAACAACTTAATTGGTGTCTTCAATACAACCTACCTGCTGTTCTGCATGTTAGAGATGCGTTTGATGACATTTACGATATTGTTGCACCATTCTGCGAAAAAGGACTTAAAGGTGTTTTCCACTCATTTACAGGAACTGTTGAACAAGCAAACAAAGCAATCAAAATGGGATTTCTTATAGGGGTAAATGGATTGGTTACATTTAAAAATGCCGGTGTGGATAAGGTAATTGCACAACTTCCTATAGACAAACTTCTTGTGGAAACAGATGCACCATATTTAGCACCAGTACCATATAGAGGAAAAAGAAATGAATCATCTTACGTAACCTACGTTGTTGAAAAGATTAGTGACTTAAAAGAAGTGTCCTACGACATAGTTAGCGAAACAACGACCTCGAACTGCAAAAAGTTATTTAACTTAGGGAAATAGTTATTTAACTTTAACGGCAGTAAAATAACCAATAAATGAATAAAACAGATAAAGCAACAGTACTAATCATCTACACGGGAGGTACTATTGGAATGAAAGAGAGTAGCGAGTCAGGCGCTTTAGTTCCAATGAAATTTGAACAGCTAACAGAGGAAATTCCGGAACTAAAGAAAATGGGAATCCACATGGATAGTTTTGCATTCAATCCTCCAATAGATTCTTCAAATGTAAACCTAGATTTATGGGGTAAACTAGCATCTCTTATCAAAGAGAAGTATATGGAGTACGATGGATTTGTAATATTACATGGCACCGATACTATGTCGTACACCGCATCTGCACTTAGCTTTATGCTTGAAAACTTAGGCAAACCTGTTATACTTACCGGATCTCAACTTCCAATTGGTGTTCTAAGAACAGATGGTAAAGAGAACCTGATTACTGCAATTGAAATTGCTGCAAAAAAGAATAATGAAACCCCTATTGTTCAAGAAGTATGTGTCTACTTCAGCTCAAGACTTTTTAGAGGAAATAGGACCACAAAAGAAGATTCAGAACAATTTAGTGCTTTTGCTTCACATAACTTTCCACGTTTAGCAAAAGCAGGTACTGATATTGTTTTCAATCACGATCTACTATATCATTCAAAAAACAAAGGTATATTTAAGATTAATAGATCTTTATGCAATGATATTGCAGTAATAACACTTTTCCCAGGAATACAAGAAAAAGCATTCAAACAGATATTAACCACTCCAGATCTTAAAGGAGTTGTACTTCAAACATTTGGTTCTGGAAATATTCCTACAACCCCATGGCTAACCAATGCAATACAAGAAGCTTCCAACAAAGGCATCATTTTTCTTAACGTTACACAGTGCTCAGGAGGACGTGTAATAATGGGACAATATGAAACAAGTTGTGCACTAAGAAAAGCTGGAGTTGTAAGCGGACATGATATCACAATTGAAGCAGCAGTTACTAAGCTTATGTTTTTGCTAGGGCAAGACCTTGAAGTAAAAGAAATAAAAATGCATCTTGATCAGAACATGAGAGGTGAAATATGCATTTGAAAAGTTTGACTTTCATATTTTTTTTGTAATTTGCGTCCCTGAAAAATGAGCAGTTTTAAGCCGTTCATTGTCTTGGAGACATTATTTACTATCTAATAGTTAGGGAATGAAGTTTTCAGAAAAGAAATATCATTGAACATTTATAGCGTTCAAAAAAGAAAATAATACAGAAATTGTTAATTAAAATTCAAAACCAGTTATGAAAAAGCTATTTGCATTATTCGCAGTTTTCGCAATGCTTAGTTTTGGAGCAGCTAATGTTGCTGTATCTCAAGACGAAAATGGAGCATCTCAGACAGAGGTGGCTCAAGAAACGAGTACGTCTGTTGATAATGCTACAGACAACAGTGTTGACAATATGGAAGAAGCAGCCAAAGAAGTGGAAGCAAACATGTCTCTACACAGCCAATTGAAGCAAAAATTTATTGAAGGAGGTGCCGGATTTATGTCGACAGTATTGATCTGTCTTATCTTAGGTCTTGCTCTTGCTATCGAGCGTATCCTTTATTTAAATCTTGCAACAACAAACACTAAAAAACTTCTTAATAAAGTAGAAGAAGCTATGGCTAACGGTGGTGTTGAAGAAGCTAAAAACGTTTGTCGCGACACTAAAGGTCCTGTTGCTTCAATTTTCTACCAAGGTCTTGATCGTTATGACGAAGGTCTTGATGTTGTTGAGAAATCTGTTGTTTCTTACGGTGGAGTTCAAACTGGTCTTCTAGAAAAAGGTCTTTCATGGATCGCTCTTTTTATCGCTCTTGCACCGATGCTTGGTTTCATGGGAACCGTTATTGGTATGATTGCAGCATTTGATGCGATTGAGGTCGCTGGGGATATCTCTCCTACTTTGGTAGCAGGTGGTATTAAAGTGGCCCTTATTACTACTGTATCTGGTCTTGTTGTTGCAATTATCCTACAGATTCTTTATAACTACTGTGTAGCTAAGATCGATAGTCTTGTTAATGATATGGAAGATGCTTCTATCTCATTCATGGATATCCTTGTAAAATACAACTTGAAGAAGTAATTATATAATACTAAAAAAAATTACCCATGAGTAAAAAAGTTACGACATTACTAACAGTTTTGCTTTGGGTCTTGATGATTACTTCGGGCGTTTTAATGGTTCTTTTAATGAGTAATCTATCAGATCCAATTACAGAACAAGGGGAAAAATATGTTACCCTAGGTTTGAATTGGTCTTATGCATTGTTGGCTATCGTTACGGGTACAATACTACTTTTTTCAGTTAGAAACCTTTTCCTAAGTGGAAAAAAAGCACTTTATAGTGTTGCTGGAATTATTGCTCTTGTTGCAATATTTGCTATTGCATGGGCTTTGGGATCAGATGTAATTCCTACATTCCACGGTTCGGAAAAATTAGTAGCAGATGGAACACTTAGCACTTCTGTAGCACATTTTACAGATATGCTATTGAATACAACTTATATCCTTATGGGAATAGCAGTTGTAGCAATTGTTGTAGTCCCTTCTGTTCTTCGCTTAACTAGAAAGTAATAATTGATTCATACTTTAACGTAGTAATCTTCGTGTTACTACGTTATAAAATATTTAATTATGCCTAAGAAATTACCAGAATATAATGCATCATCATTGGCCGATATCGCCTTTATGTTGCTTATCTTCTTCTTGGTTACCACTACGATGGATACGGATAGTGGTCTAAGGCGTAAGTTGCCACCGATGCCTCCTAAGGATGCTAAAATCGACCCTAATAATAAAATTAAGGATCGTAACATCTTCGAGGTGCTGGTAAATAGTAAAGATCAATTACTAGTTGAAGGCGAACTTATGCGAATAGAAGATTTGTATGATGCGACGAAAGAATTCATGCTTAATAGTAACAATTCGCCAAAATTACCTGAAAAGAAAGAGATAGAAGTTCCTTTCTTCGGGAAGCAAATGGTTACAAAAGGTGTGATTTCATTACAAAATGCTATCGGTACAACTTACGGTACTTATATTGCTGTTCAAAACGAATTAGTTCGTGCGATCAACGATATTAGAGATGATATTGCTAAGAGAAAATGGAATAAGAAATACGAAGACCTTAACAGTGATCAACAGAAAGCGATTCGTAAGATTATGCCACAACGTATCTCTGAGGCTGAACCTAAAAAAGTTGGAGGAAATTAATAATGGGAAAATTTAGAAAAGACGGGAAGAAAGAAACCCCACCTATTTCTACATCAGCACTTCCTGATATTGTATTTATGCTTCTGTTCTTTTTTATGGTTACAACCAGTATGAGAGAGCAAGACCTTAAAGTAAAGGTTCGTGTTCCTCAAGCAACAGAACTTGCAAAATTAGAGAAGAAATCGTTGGTTAGTTATATCAATGTAGGTGAGCCACTTCCTCAGTTTCAAAAGAAGTTTGGTACTGAGCCACGTATTCAGTTAAATGATGTATTTGCGTCTACTTCAGACATTGCAGAATATATCACTTCTGAAAGAGCTCAACGTGAAGAAGCAGAGGTGCCTTTCATGGTAACATCTTTAAAAGTAGATGAGAATACCAAAATGAAGATTGTTTCTGATATCAAGCAAGCACTTCGCCGTGTTTCTGCTTTGAACATTAACTACTCTGCTAAAAAGAAGGTACAACGATAATAGTACTATTGGCTTTTAAGGCCTTAAAATAATATGAGGGTTGCATTATGCAACCCTTTTTTTTGATCATTATGAAAACAATACTCCTACCATTTCTAAATGATGGCTTGATTGAAGCTGGATGTGATGAAGCTGGCAGAGGATGCTTAGCAGGACCAGTCTTTGCAGCAAGTGTAATTCTACCAATTGATTTTAGACATCTAGACCTGAATGACTCTAAAAAATTATCTGAAAAAAAAAGAGAACAACTCCGCCCATACATAGAGGAGCATGCAATAGCTTTTGGCATCGGAATTGTTGATGAGAAAGAGATCGATCAAATCAATATATTGAATGCATCAATATTAGCAATGCATCGAGCTGTAGATAATTTGGTGCACAAACCAGAACACCTTATTATTGACGGGAATAGGTTTAAACCATATCAAGATGTGGATCACACGACAATAATTAAAGGGGATGGTAAATATCTCTCAATTGCTGCAGCATCCGTATTAGCAAAAACGTATCGTGATGACTATATGAACAAGATTGCTCAAGAATACCCTGAATATGGATGGGATCAAAACAAAGGGTATCCGACAAAGTCACATAAAGCAGCAATTATCAAGCATGGTATTACTCCTTACCATCGACAAAGTTTTAATCTCGGGTTACCAATACCTACCCTATTTTAAAATAATAAAATCATATTTTATACCACCAAACAATTGTATATTTACAAGCATTAGTGATAAAATCATAAAATCATTATTATTCTTTATATTAAATATAGCATGAAAAGAGCACTATTAACATTGTTTGTAGCCCTTTCTATTTCATCAAACCTATTCGCAGATGAAGGAATGTGGTTGCCATCTTTGATAAACAAACTAAACATCAAAGATATGCAAGCAGATGGTCTAAAGCTTTCGGCAGAAGACATCTACTCAATCAATCATTCAAGTTTAAAAGATGCAGTAGTTGCATTAGACCACGGTAGTTGTACCGGAGAACTAATTTCTAATGAAGGATTACTACTAACAAACCATCACTGTGGATTTGGTGAGATTCAGGCACATTCAAGTGTTGAACATGATTACCTAAGAGATGGATTTTGGGCATTAAAAAAAGAGGATGAACTTCCGAATCCAGGTAAAACAGTGTCTTTTTTGGTAAGCATTGAAGATGTTACGTCTAAAGTTGAGAAGAACGTGACAAGTGAAATGACTGAAGATAAGCGCAGAGAAGAGATTTCTAAAATTTCTAGAGAACTTATCACTGCTGCAACTAAAGACACTCACTACAATGCCAATGTAAAGAGTATGTTTGATGGAAACAAATACTTACTATTTGTTTACGAAACATTCCGTGATATTCGTTTGGTAGGTGCCCCACCAGAGTCTATTGGTAAATTTGGTGGAGATACAGACAATTGGATGTGGCCACGACACACTGGAGACTTCTCCATGTTCCGAGTGTATTGTGCTCCAGATGGAAGCCCTGCGGAATACTCAAAAGATAATGTTCCATTAAAGCCTAGACATTTCTTACCAATTTCATTGAAAGGAATTGAAAAAGATGACTATGCAATGGTTATGGGATATCCAGGTAGTACAGATCGTTTTAAAACATCATGGGGTGTTCAAAATACGATGGAAGTTACAAACTCTATTCGCATCAAAATTAGAACTGAGAAACTACGTATTCTTAAAGAGTATATGAATACGAGTCAAAAAGCTAAAATTCAATATGCTTCTAAATATGCAAGATCATCAAACTACTGGAAGAATAGTATCGGTCAAAACAAAGGATTGAAAAAACTTCATGTAGTAGAGGACAAGCAAGCAATTGAAAAAGCATTTAGCAATTGGGTTGCTTCATCTACTGAAAGAACGGAAGAGTACGGAGATGCATTAAAGCTTATTGCGGATAGTTACAAGAACAATGAAGCACAAGTTGCATTGAACTACTATTATGAAGGAATCATCGGGGGGCCGGAAGCAATTCGTTTTGCATATCAGTTTTCAAGATTAGAAAGTTCTCTTGAAAAAGGAGATGCTGAAAAAATAAAGAAAACTATTGAATACATAAAGAGCGATATTCCTACATATTTTAAAGACTATGATGCAGCAACAGATGCAAAACTAGTCTCTTCTCTAGGCTACATTGTTACTCAAAATATCGATCGTAAATACCTTCCTGAAGATTATAACGTAAAATCTCAAAAGGAATTGGATAAAAAGGTACAGAAGTATTTTAAGAAATCAATCTTTACAAGTCAAGCGAAAGTAGAAGCTTTCTTAGCAAATCCTTCATTAAAAAGACTACAGAAGGATCCTATTTATGACCTAATGAACCAAGTTTTCTCTAAGTATCGTGAAATTTCAAAAGAGAGATCAGCAAGTACTAAAGAGAAAGCCAAAGGACGTAGATTATTTGTTAAAGGACTTCTAGAAATGAATCCTGATAAAAAATACTATCCAAATGCAAACTCGACAATGCGTGTAACATATGGAACAGTAAAAGGGTATGATCCTGCAGATGGAGTTCATTATGATTATTTCACTACACTAAAAGGATATATTGAAAAATATGATCCAAATAATCCTGAGTTCCAAACTCCAAAACGTCTGATCGACCTTTATAATGCAAAAGACTTTGGTCAATATGCAGACGAAAATGGAATATTACACACTTGTTTTATCTCTGACAACGATATTACTGGTGGTAATTCAGGTAGTCCTGTTATCAATGGAAATGGAGAGCTAATTGGAGCTGCATTTGATGGTAACTGGGAAGCAATGAGTGGTGATATTGCTTTTGAGCATAAACTGCAACGTTGTATCTGTGTTGATATCCGTTTTGTACTTTGGGTTGTTGACAAATATGCTGGAGCAACAAATCTTATTGATGAGATGACTTTAGTAAAATAGTGACTATCCTATAACTCGATAGTCATTAAAAAGGGAATAGAGACATTGTGTTAATAATGACACACGTTTCTATTCCCTTTTTTGTTTTCATATTCGCTAAAACAAAATAGCGAAATCAATCCCTCTACAATATCTTTATAAATAGAGCACTGCTTTTCTATCGTTAAGCACCTAACAAGACCTCAATAGATAAAACAATGCAGAGTTTCATTAAAAGATTTTAAGTGCGTTAAACAAGCTTATATAATCAAGAAAGAACGTTGTAACCTAGTACAACTAGATTTATGAAATTTAAAAAGGGATGTTTCATCAAATGAAACATCCCTTTAGATAAGATTATTCTACAAAATGTTATCTCAACCGAAGGTCACGAGGTTTTTTCTTATTGAATCGTAAACCGGATCTCTTGGTAAAACAGTCTAGATACCTAGAACCGCAACCAAATATATCTCCAAGTTCATAAACGATAGAAATTTCATGTGCTCCAGCAGATGTTAAACTAAAACTTGAAATAGGAACATCATAGCTGTAACCAATTCTCATATGTCCCATCATAAATGCAGCAGAAAGAACGATAGCATCAGAGTCAATAAGATGTCCTTGCACACTATTATTAAATACTGGTACACCTCTCCACCAAGCACCGACTTCGAAGTTTCGATTAAACCAATATCCTCCCAAGTCTAGTTGGTTAAAATTATCTTGATGCATCAAACGATAAGAGACACAGAAACTTCTAGGTTGAGAAGCTCTTTGGGCTTTTTGTCTCCAAATATTAACACCTCCAAACAACATAATATTCATCGGAACTTTAGTCCCTTGATCCGTAAATGAATAAGAAGGTTGGGTAAGGTGAAATACGTTTATTCCAGCCCAATACTTTCTATTATAGAAAAAGGAGCTAAACTTAAAGTCGGCATAAGACTGTTTAGACGTTTCAAGATAAGCTCCATTACCACCACCATTAGTGATATCACTTCCAAGATTCGCCTTACTTCCATCAATGCTCTTCTGAACAAATGCGAATTCCAAACCAGGTATCCAAGTCCACGAGTCAGATATTTGCAATCGATAAGTGTATTGAAAGCCAACATGAGTAGTAGAGAGATCAGCTGTTCCTGCATTATCTCTCCAGATCAAAGCCCCGAAACCACTTTTAAGCGTATTTACGTAGATATCACCAGATACAGAAAAGTTGTTATAAGCGTTCGGAATACCCGGCCATTGATTTCTATAGTTTGCAGCAAAACGCAATCCTCCTGTTGATCCAGCCAATGAAGGGGACAGATAAGTTGGAGCTGCAAAGAACTGAGAGAAGTGTGCATCTTGTGCTTTAACGGCAAGAACACTTGCCGTTAAAGTTATACACAAGAACACGCGTTTTAAACTATTTTTCATATTTCGCGTTTGTTATCTAATTAGGGTTACATCTCCTGATTGAATAATAGTATTACCATCGTCAAAAGAGACTTCGATTTGCCATATATATACATCCATTGGGGCCAGTTTGCCATTATAGTATCCATCCCAACCAATATTGATATCTGATGTATGAAAAACAAGGTTACCCCATCGGTTGACAATCTTCAGGTCATACTTAGAGACTTTGGCCTCTCCTTCTGGTACGATAGAATAGAAGAACCTATTATAGGTATCTCCCTTATCATATCGACCATCTGTTGGGCCATTAGTACTAGGAACGAAAGCATTTGGAACTTTTACTCGACCATTAGATACTGCCGTCACGGCAGCTTCTCTTGTAAATGTATGTTGACATCCATCCTCAGAAACAACTCTTAATTTCACATCATGCACACCTTGAACCAAATATTCATGTTCAGGATCTACCTCTGTTGTTGTTGTACCATCACCAAATTCCCAATAGTTCTCAAAGTTATTAACCGACAAGTTCGAGAAGATTGCTTTTTGACCAGGAATCTCCACACGAGTTGGTTGCACTGTAAAGAAGGCAACAGGAACAGGGAATACATGGATTGTTTTCTCCGCTTCGGACTTTGTTCCCTCTTCATTTCTAACTGTCAACTTCACATTATAGAAATTCTCTTCATGGAAAGTGTGCTCAGGGTTTTCTTGGGTAGAATGCGATCCATCTCCAAAATCCCAATAGTAAGTAGCACCATTCTTTGAAGTGTTTGTAAATTTCACTTTAAGAGGGCCACATCCTTCCGTTACAGATGGCGTAAAGCTTGCTACAGGCACCCCTGGTCGAATAGTCACAGTCTCTTTATGAGTACCAGTACACTCTTCACCAATCACCTCTAACTTCACATCAAAAGAACCAACTCTACCATAAGTGTATGGATCTGGGTTGACATCATGAACCGCCACCCCTTCATACTCACCAAAGGACCAATTGAATCTCCATGGACCTGGATTGGTAAGGTTCTCTACACTGACTGTTGCCTCAGGCCAAATCATAAATATCGGACGGATACTAAAGTCAACTTTTGGTGTTGGATGCATCGTATAGGTCTTAATCATTTCAGCAGAACACTTATCTCTAGTAGTTACTGTTTGCTTAATATGGTAAACCTTTTCTGTTGATGATTCATTCAAGAACAGATGTTCTGGATTCGGCAAATTCGAAATAGAACCATCATCAAAATCCCATGCAACATCATAGCTATGATCGGAAGTACTGATGAAGTTCACTTTTGCTGGACTACAATGTCCATCTCCACTTAATTCAAACCCTGCCTTTGCAGGAGCAAATATTTTAAATGGTTTCGTTAAAGTACTCCTACAGTATTTATTAGTTGCATTCAATGATATACTTCTTATATCAGGGAATTTGGAACTAGAAGTTCGACTATAGGTAAATGTACGACTAAATATTTTATCTGGGATATTTTCGGCTGTTGCACCACCATCAAATGACCAGATATAATCATCACATCTTATAGAAGTATTTTTAATATTAACCTCTACTGGCGAACAACCATTAATTTTATCAAGGTCAAAATTCGCCTCCATATGTGGTTGTATTGTCAATGTTTTAGATGATTCTCCATAACATTCCCCGGAACTAGTCACAAGCTTAACAGTAAACTCTTTAGGTTTATCTGTATCATTATAAAACACTTGCATTGGATTTGGGATAACACTTGTTGAATCATTTCCAAAGTCCCATTCATAGTAACTTGCTCCAGTGGATTTCGATGCTGCACTAAATACCACTGTTACAGGAGAACAAACTTCACCAATCGACATATCAAAATCAGATACCACTTCTGGTTTAATATTCATCTCCGTAGTTTGCACAACCTTACAACCAAAATTATTTTCACCTGTCAAACGAAGCGTAAAGTCTCTTGGGAATACATCCGTATTGTTATACACATGGTCAAACTCCTCTTCATATAGGCCAAATTCATCATTGACTATATTCTTGACGATTGTCTCCCCTTTATCAATCTCCCAAGTATGCTTATTTGCTCCTTTAGATTTGACTACAAAATGTGATTTTAATGGAGCACAACCTTCACGAATATCTGGATTCAATGAGAATGACACAGAAGGCTCTGGTTTAATTTCAATTGGGATACTATTAACAGTGTCACGACAACCAAATGATGATATTGCAATCAATTGTACTTTGTACTTTTGAATATCAAGCGTTGTATTCCTATAAATATATTTAGGAGCTGGCATAAAATTCTTAGACTTTGGATCACTATCCACACCGAAATCCCAATTGTACCTTATTGCACCCGTTGAATTGTTTGTTACAGAGGCAATCAATGGAGAACAACCACCTTTGCTTAATTCAAAGCTTGCAATAACCTCCGGTTTTACAGTCACTCGATGAGAAACTGTTTTCAAGCAAGATCCATCTGCAGCAGGAGCAGCACTTAAGATAATATCAAATGTTTTAATATAAACATCGTCATTATTATACTCATAAGTTTTAGTCTCTCCAACTGCCATCGTAGAAACATCCACAGGTGTGGTTCCATCACCCCAATCTAATGTCATTAGACTAGCTCCTGTTGTATTGTTCGTTACAGTAACAGTTACAGGAGAACACTCTCCACTCACCACAACATCCATACGAGGTTGTGCTTCATGCATCACAGTGATCTCTTTCTCGATTTCATCGGTACAACCAAAATAGTTTTGAACTTGAAGTTTCACCTTTCGCGGTACATCCGTCAACGTTGTATTTGAATATTGATGGTAAGCCTCTTTTCCTGTGGAACCATCACCATAATCCCAATCAAAGTCTGTTACACCAATCGTTGTGTTCTCAAACATAACCATGTCGCCAGAACAGAAAGTTGTTCCATCTCCAACAAAACTAAAGTCTGCATGAATCAGCGGACTCACACGAATCACATCACGTAACGTTTTACGACAATCACCCGCTGCATTTGCAGCAACTGTCATACTTACATTATAGAGTGCCTCTGACTCCTTATCATTGGTAAATACATGGGTTACCGTTCCTCTAGCAGTTACGACCTCATCAGGAGTCCCGTCACCAAAAGAGATCGTAGCATCTGCACCACCTACTGTCTCATTCGTAATCTCCACTGTCAATGGAGTACATCCTTTCTTCACATTAAAGCTCCATTTTGGTTTCACCTCGTGAATAATCGTAATAACTCGAGAAGTATCATGAGGGCAGAAACCATTGTCTGCTATCAATGTAACTGTTTTCGTTATATCCGTAAGGCCTGTATTGGTATAAGTATAATAGCCTTTATCATCTGGAGTACCTTCACCATAATCCCAAGTAAAGGTCTTCCCTCCAACAGATTTATTCACAAAAACGACCTGTTCTCCTGAACAGAAAGAATCTTTACCTGCCAAGAAATCAAAGTCAGCTTTTGCTTTTGGTTTCACCATAATCACTTGAGATGATGTTTCGGTACATAGATCATTCTCCACTGTTAACGATACATTCATTGGAATCATTCCATATCCAACAATATTAAAAGTGTGATCTATCGTTGGTTCAAAAGTGGTTTGCTCAACAATATCCCCATTGAAGTTCCAAATATACTTTTTCGCTCCAGGAGCCGCATTATTAGTAAAAGTCATTTCTTCACCCGAACAAACCTCTGTTTTACTTGGGGTAAAATTAGAGATCATCTCAGGATATACCTTCACATCTACTTCACCAGTAGAAGGACAGCCTCCAGGGAATGTTGCATCTACTTTTACTTTATATGTAACAAATGGATCGGTTACAGGGTCTGAACTTGCTGGATAAGTAAACTCATGATCTTGCATCGCCACATAGTGTGTGGTTGTTGGTGAAGATCCATCTCCATAGTTCCAAACATAATCAATCGCACCAACCGTAGCAGTAAAGTTCACCTCTTCTGGAGAGCAAACCCCACTAGCTGCAGCATCGCTTTCTAACTTAAAGTCTGGTTTAGGCGACACAGAGATAATCTTCTCCATTGTACTTGGACATGCATAAGGAGTTCCAAAAGCATCATTGGTTGTCTTGGTCGCTCTCAATTTAATCTTAAAATTAAACTTCGTAAAGTCTGAATTGGTAAAGGTATGTGTTGGATTCTCGCTTGTATCATCCCATGTTCCATCTTCATCAAAATCCCACTCATAGCTATCAGCGAACAACGTTTTGTTTTCCATCTCTGCAACCACAGGACTACATCCACTATCCGATGTATAGTTAAAATCCACTTGAGGCATTGGGTGTACCTTCACAGGCTTAGGCCCTGCTGTACTAGAACAGAAACCATTGGTTACTGTCAAAACAATATTGCGATCTTTTACAAGGTTACTCATATTGCGGATAGTGAAAGCACTTCCTGGATCTTTATCATACGAAAGAACCGTTGCATCTGTTGGATCAGAAGGATCGACCTCTTTCCATTGGTATGCATAATCTGTCAAAGCATCCCCAGTTGTACTATTATTCACAGTAACACTCAAAGGAGAACATCCCTCTAAATCAGAAGTGATGTCAAATCCTGCTACTGGTTGCGAAGCAAACGTATACTCCATCTCTACCACTTGATCAGAACAAGCTCCATTGGATACAGTTGCTCTAAACACATATTTACCATAATCATTTACTGTCACCGTTGGCTTTAGAACCGTATTGTCAGAGAAATTAGCAGTAGAAGTAATCTTAGGACCGCTAACCAATTCCCAAAAAACTGATTGATAATCTCCTTCAATATTAAGAATAGGATCTATATCTTTATCACATTCAGGGTGGTCAGGAGCCTCAATAGTGACCACTGGAGTGATCCTTACATCAATCTCAATCTCATCCACAGCTGTACAACGATGAACTTCTACTCCTGCAACATTCTTATAAATGTGATCCACAACCCATTCAAAGATATAGTGACCTTTATTCGAAACGATGAAATCCGTATTATTACTTGATGCAGGTGTAAAAGTAACTGTTCCATCTGAAGTTCCATCTGGTTTCAGACGCCATCTTCCTTGTTCTTTATCCGTTGGTGTCTCCTTCATTAAGGCATCTGCTGACAAAGAACCACTCGTACCACAAAATTCCACTACACCCTTTTTTATATTAGGAGTAGGTTTTTTCACAATGATCACATCAACATCACCAGTTCCTTGACAAACATCCCCTTCTTTATCGTTCGCAGTTACACCTAGAGTGTATACACCTGGCGATTTACCAGTAGGATCAAAATGATATGTACCAGTCGTTGCAGCACCATCTACAACTGTTGCAATTGTCCATACAAAATCTGTATATCCAGAACCACTACCTCCTGAGAAAGTTGGTGTGATATCAAAAGCAGCATCATCCTGACACACATAAATTGGAGAATCTTTAAACGTAACAGTGATTGGCTCTTTTACATCCACGACAATTACCTTCGTACTCTCGCACAATCCTTTGGTTTCATTATATACCAACCATTGGATTGTGTACTCTCCTGCTTCACTAAAAATCGCCTGTGCATTCGGATCTTCATGGCCTTCTTTACCATCTGCTTTTGCAAAGGTTATCACACCAGGGCCACCAACTTTAGACCATTCCCCTTTGATACCAACATGGCCCACCGCAGTACCTGCTACTTGAACACCATGTTCATCATATGTCATTCCAACATTCGAACCTAATAGTTCAACTGTTTTACGACAAGTATAATAACGATCACGTCCTTGATCTTTGACATACTCAAAACTTACTCCTGTCTTAACCACAGCTTCAGCTACAGGAGTCTCCTTAATTTTAATATCAAATTCTCTTGTCGTCACACAATATCCACTCACTGGGTCAGAAACCTCAAGAGTTAAAGTGTAATCTCCAGGGTGAGCTTTTGCTGTCTTCAATATTAAATTACGCTTGTTTTTCACTGCAACATCCGTCGTAGGATCTGATGCATCAAACGTAGCAGGATCTCTTAAGAAGGAGGTAATATCATAGGAACCAGTCGTGGTCCAACTATAGGTATAATTATCAATATTCCCACCAGCCTTATCTTCTGAACCTCCAGCAACGACAGGATGTACAAAGATATCTTCCCCTGCACATACAATCGCATCACTAGTTCTTCCATCGAAAAATTGTCCAATTGTAATTGGAGGAACAAAGTCCACCACCATCTGATCTGAAATAGGACATGATTCTCCCTTTTCAGAGTTTATTGTCCAAGTCAATGTAAAACGACCTCGTGTTCCCAAAATACTTACAAACTTAGCTTTTGGGTCATGAGTACCATCCGTATAACCTACACTTGTAGGCATAAACATCACTTTAGTAGAAGCTGGGCTCACAGTCCAAGTTCCTTCTCTTGTTAATCCATCAATTGGAGTGACTGCATTCGCATTAAGATCGACACTCTCTCCACATGTTTGTTGGTCCACACCAGCATTTGCATCTTCTGTTGGAATGATCACCATCCTCTGTGTTGCAGTAACGGTTCCTACACCTTTCGCATCATCTACTTCTAAAGAGATATAGTATATCCCTTCTTGAGTTAGTGGTAAAACAGCATCAGGACTATTTGAATCGATAATTGAAGGTGTTGCATTTACCTTACTTCCCGCATCGTCATCTAAGTCACGCTTTTCTGCAGTCCATCTGTAGTTTGTATAAGATCCAGAGCCGCCAGTTGGCAACAATAGGTCTTTTAGATCAATAGAAGCTCCGCCATTTTTACATAAAGCCTGTTCTCCTTGTGGGGTCACACTTAGACCAGCTAAAAACTCTACCTCCACAAGTTTGCTACTTTCACACATCTCAACTCCTGTAGGAGTAATGTTTGTTAAACTCCATTGAAAGCTATATACTCCAGCTGTTTTTGGAGTATATGTCTCAACCTTACTGTTAGAATACCAGCTATCTCCAGTATCCGCATCTGGTCCTGCCAACATGACCCACTCTCCTTTTAAATCAGGGTTAGCATCAGGATCTTTTCCTGAAGTGGCAGTATTTAATCCTGTAAGGTCAATAGAAGCATCTGATGTGATCACTTTATATGCTGATCCATTAAGAATCACATTTTTCGTCCCATCAGTTAATCCAGGAAAAGCAACATCCGCTACAGGATTCTCCAAAATATGGACTTCAAAAGTCATCGATTTACTCTGGATATTTCCATGATTGTCTGTCACCAATAAAGTAAAGGTATAATCACCAACAGCCATCGTTTTAACCAATATCTCAGGAGATAAAGCAGTACTATTACTCAATGTTAACAAAGTAACATCTTTAGCACCATCCGATACATTCCACTGATAAGATACTCCTTCTGCACTTCCTCCAGACACTTTTACTTTATTTAGCAAAGAGTAATTAGCAGCACCGTGACAGAAATATTTTGGATCGATACTTTCAATCTGGATAGGCTCAATGAAATGTAACCTCATCCCCATATCATTATAGCAAATGCCATTCCCAAGATTCCAACGTATCGTCATTAAACCATAAGGAGGTTTTGGACTAGTAGAAGTCTCCCCTGTTGAAACAAAGTTAAGAGTACTATTATTTGTTATTAGATCCCATGAAGCTCCGTTATATTTCTCCCAACGGCCACTTACAGAACCTGTCAATGCAATACCTCCATCAGTACCTTCCAGTGTAAGTTCTCTTCCTACAATATAATATTCTGGAGAGCTCACATCAAAAATATTCGCTTTTTGTACTGTTCCAGCGACTCCAAAACTTGTCGGTACAAAACTTGTTACAGCTACCTGGGGATCTAGAGCAGGAGTTACAGTCACTTTTCGAACTTTTGAATGACTACTCAATCCATTAAAAGGATCTTTTACTGTCAATCTTACATTATAAATACCCGCTGTCGCATTTTCAGCATCAAATTCTATTTTTGGTGTTGTAATTCCAATAACACCAGCAACTGGGTCGTCATCTTCTATTAAGAGTCCACTATAATCTCCCGAAGGATCTCCATCTTTCGTAATTGTATACACATAAGAAGAAGAAGTACCATCCGTTCCGTATTTCACTGTTACTCCACCACCAACATCCTCTGTACCAACTGGACAAATAGTTAAAGGTCCTCCAATAGTAACTCTGATAGGGCGAACAAATGTAACTTTCACTTCGACTCTACTCTCTATAGGAACACTTGGATCACTCGTATTCTTTATCGTATAAACAAAAGTATACTCTCCATAGGCATCCGCTTCTACTTCCACTTCTTGAGCGAAATTATTAGAAGGAGATCCATCTGTTTTTCGCCAATTAAAAACAGAAGTCTTCACAACGCCATCTTTATTCGTCACACTCCACTCTCCAGTAATATTGTCAGAAGCTGAATCATCAGGTTGTGTTCCTAATGGATACCTATTACTTCCATTCAATACTATTTTCTTTCCACTAACGATATAGATAGGAGTAGAAGGTGAGTGTCCAGTATTCGGCTGAACAGAACTTCCTTCGGCTGTAGAGGCATCTGGAGCAACAGCCTCAGCACTGACATTCTCCAGCACACTCATGGTAATATCCTTCGTCGCCACACAAACTCCATCCTCTTGGTCTGTGACAGTTACGGTGAAGGTATAAGTATCTACATCATTCGTACTGTATGTTGGATTCTGATCTGTTGAATTCCAAACAATAGGCCCAGCAGTGCTGCCCACTAATGTCCATGCAAAGTTATAAGTTCCGGACCCTCCTGTTACATTAATCTCTGGGCTTAAAGCAACACCTGAAGACAATGCATGATCTTGTTTTACATTATGAATAAGAGTAGCATCTGTTACACTTATTGGATCATACACATTGACTTTTACAATCCGACTCTCCACACATGCCAAAGAACTTGCATCCACTCCTGAAGCATGATTACGCAAAGTATATGTAAAATCATATTCTCCTGCTACCAAATTCGTAACATTCACTTTGGAAGTATTCAATCCAGAAAAGGTTGTTATGGTAGGATCTCCTGCACCAGAAGGCTTATTCAAAAAAGTCCACTCTCCTTGCATATCACCAGTAGGAACAGTCCCCTTATGTAATCCATCTAATGTCACCCCATTACCACATACTCTATAATGAGTCTCTGCTGTTACCTCAACAAGATTATTAGAACCTAGTTGAATAGCACTAGTACTTGGATCTGGCTGTTCTGAAACTTCTAGTGCAAAATTATGAGACTTCTCACAGCCACCTGCATCCGTAGCAGTATATTTAATCACATAGTTCCCTGCTACTGAAGGTACGAATACAAAATTATCATAACCGACATCAGATGTTCCTAAAGTAATACTTGCATCTACATTCAAATCTGAAGAACTACCTGTAGTCACTTCCCACTTATGCGAACGAGTAACAGGATCACCTCCACCGCCAACAGTAGGGGTAAATGTTGTTGACTTCCCAATGCAACTGTAAATCGTCTCATCTACAATACTTATATCAGAAACTTCAATATTATAAGTTTTTACTGCCGTACATCCAGATGTTGAATGATGATTTTCAATATTAAAAGAGACAGTAAAATTGCCTGTATAAACAGTTCCTGCGACAGGTTCACTATTAAAGACAAAAACATGATAATCAGCATTTAATGAATCTATTGACTTACGCTTCACCAAAGATTTCAAATCAACAGAATAGGCTGAATTACTAACCGTCCAGTCGACATTACTATCCGGAGCATCCAATGAACTAACATTATAAGGTCTCAATTCAAGATTATTTCCTGGACAAACTTTATGATCTGTTCCTTCTGCACTCACCTGAGGTGCTGGTGGAACCACAAAGTGCTGTATGGCAGTAAAAGTTTTCGATAAGTCTGCACCACCCGTAGTAGTTCCATCAATCGTTACAATCAGATCTAACTTTACATAAAGAGTTTTATCCGTTCCTGAATTATTCACATAGTTCAATGAAAATAACTCTCCCGTTCCTTTTGAAGTATAAGTTAAACCTCCATCTGTACTCACCGACCAATTACGAACCACAAACAAATGTTCTCCAGGAGTTCCTGGATCTTTGAAATCGTCACTTATATCTGAATCATCCTGTAACTGATAATCACCAGAACAAGCATCAACGGGAGTAACAATAAAATCAGCCCCGACACTATAGATAGAGATATTTCTTGTTGTAGAATAGACGCAACCCAATCTAGACTCTGTTAATTCTACAGGGTAAATAAACTTATTCGTCGTTAGTCCCGTATAATCAACATCTGTATATATATGTGTAACAGGATCAAAATCTGTATTATGTAATGCTACAATCCCTTTTGTGCCTCCAAAATCAAACTTATATTCGGTACCTGGTTTAAAATTCAAAGTATTCGTTAATTGAACCTCAATATCATCTACTCTTTTTTGTGTTTTCGGGATAATATGGTAACCACTATTCTTCACAAAACGGAATCCTGGAGTAATTTCAACGACCTCATAATCTTTAAAAGGCACAGTCTCGCCAGGACAGCCATCATCACTCGTAACCTCTAACCCTACAAGATAATCTCCTGAAGTAGCAAACGTATGTACTAGATCCTTTACGGTATTGTCAGCTGTACCTATGGTAGCTGCTCCTTTTTTCACAGTCCACTCATAAGACAAATTAACTCCTTTTGAAGTATTATCAAAAGTAACCTCTTCGTCTTTACAATGACTCAAAGGAAGGTTAAATCCTGCATCTACCGGAGGAATAATTTTTGCTTTTAATGGAATAGTACTACTACAGGACCCAGTACTATTAGAGAAAGTGACTGTAACATCACGTTCATCTACGCTACGACCATCTCCTGTATAAGTATAAGTTTTGGTAATTTTCCAATCAGGAACCGAAGCGCCATATTTTATCCTTAGATTACCTGGAGCATCTACTTCATAAACCTCAGCAGTACCACCACTTCCCCAATCGACAGTATAAGTAGTACCCACACGACCTTTCGTTGGCTTCGAAAGATCCAATTCAAAAGTAGCCTCTTTTGTACCTTTATCTGCACACACCTTATCTTTGGTGAAAGAACTTTTTGAAACCTCCAATTTATCCACCACCACATCATATTCATCCGACTCTTGCGAACAACCGCCATCGGAGATAGTGACCTTTAGCTTATAAGTACCATTTTGATCAAAAGTATAATCTAATGTTCTTTTAAGACCTTCTCCCAAATGAGGTGTTCCATCAGGAAGGGTAACATCCCAGCGATAAGTCAAGTCTGCATAGTCTGCAGAACAGGTATATCTTTCCGTAATACTTGGTTTAGCACACAAAGGTCCTGCAGCTCCACTTATAGTAGGTTTAGGATATACAACTACTGTGTGAGGATCACTCGTTTTATCGCATGTTCCATTACTGACTGTTAATGTAGCATTCCTAGTTTGAACAGCATCCGTAGTATTCGCATAAGTGTGATTAAAAGTAATAGTACCAGCCCCTCCTGTACCATTATAAATCACTTCCGAAACACCATCACCCCAATCTGCTGTTAATGTAAAATTCTCTCCTACAGGCAAAAGTTTCGTCTTGTCATAACTAAGTTGTAAAGTTCCACTTTGACAAACTTTTTTTGTTACAGTTGTTCCAGTACCACCTAGATTAAAATCAGGGTCAGGCTGTTTTAAGATGGTAATTGTACCATAATCTGTACCATCACAGACATCACCTCCTGCAACAACACGCACATTCGCCTTAAACACAATCTTACCTGTCGTGGATAAATCAACTTTTGATAAATCGATGGTGATTGTATTTGTTCCTTGTCCCGAAGCAATACTCACGGCAGTTTCAGCACTTCCATCTGGTTTGGTTAATGTCCACACTATATCTGTTGGTGTTAACCCTGAGTCATCTGTAAAAGTAACTGTCACTGATTTGCTCTCTGGCATACAAATTTTCTTATCTTCGACTTCCGGATTTGGAGATCCAACTATTTTAATATAGGCTATCGCAGGAGAAGTCGATAGTCCACATGCATTCTCATCGTTTAAAGTAATTTTAAAAACTTTTCCTACATCCTTATTAGTCGTAGATGGAATATCTATACGCTGAACTCCAGGAAGCTTATCTGGAGTTACTTCAATATTATTTCCAGCATCTGGATATTCGATCTCAGGCTCTACATATTCAGTAGAAGTTATAGTATGAGGTCCAGAAGCATCATATACAACGACACCATCCAGATAATCCAAACTTGAATCATCTTTGATTCCATAACTCCAAATAACTAGACGTCGATTATTATTTAGAGGGTATTTACCATCATCTCCTAACTCATATTCACTAAAATCATCTTTTAAATTACAATTCCAATCACTTATATCTTTAAACGGGTTACTTGTAAGACTATAGCCTGTTGTACTAGCACATAAGTTTAAAACAGGAGCACCTAATACAGCATCGTTTACCACTTTGTAGGCATCACCTTCTTGATCCCCAATAACCAATCCATCTGGTGCTTTATCATCAGTATCCCAAATAACGATCTTTGTTTTCGTTACTTTATAACCATTTCCAACATCATCAAACCACTGTGTTACAACCTCATAAAAGCATTTATCTTTTGTTTTATAAGTATGATTTCCAGTAAAACTATCGCCATATGAATAAAGAAATGTCTTTCCTCCACTGGGGTCTAAATTCACCGTCGAGTTTACATCATAACGTACGATTGGTGTTCCGTCGCCAAAATCTACAGTAAAATACGAATTTGTTTGTTCAGACGCACCATCAACGGTTGTACTCAACTGAAATCTTATAACTCGACCAGTTCCTGTAATACAAGGAGACCCAATCTTTAATAAGTTAAAATTAGTAGCTACATTTTCTTCATTGATTACTTGCCCCAACGACCTATTTGTAAAACCCATTACAAATAGAAGCAAAAACAAGAAAGTAGTATGAATAAAACCACACCGGCCCCTAATGCCTCTTGATTTAAAAAACTCACGCCATAATATACTCATAGCTTTAAATTGTTTATTTTGATTATTTATTGATTTTAATTTCCTAAATCGAATCGATTTATACAGAGAGAGATCTCTTAATTCAGAAGGGATTGGGTGAGAAGTATCGCCACGACAATTTATTTCATGAGCCAATCGTCTCATAAAAAACAGCTTACCCTCTTTGATATATTGTGTCATCAATCGTTCTTTCCTTTAATCCATACCATCAAACGAATGCTCAAAATAGAGAAGGTACCTCATAGACAGAAATACATATAAAAACCCTTATAGAATCTTCATCACTCCTACCCACCACTAAACGTTTCTAAAAAGTGTTTTTTTATCGTATGAAAATACCTAGCCTCAACAAACTCTTCATTTCACGAGAAGGTGCCTACACTAAGATATTCATAATTATACATATATCACCTTAACAATCTCAAAATTAATAATAATAGTGATTATTATATTAATAATAATTATAAAGATTTGCTATTAAAAGGACATTACAAACCATTAGTCATAAAAAGACAAAGCCTACTAAACTTATACCGCACAGGTAACATCACTCCCCACTGCAAAAATGATCAAAGTCTTAATATATTTATCACACAATGATTTCGACTGCTAAAATACGTAATGATATTTAGTATCATAACATATATTTAAGAACATAATTTTGACAATCTTATTATTTACATAAGTAATAAAAAAGAGAAGAGGGATAAGAAACAAGATAATAAGAAGTAAAGGGACAAAAAAAGGAAGTACAACGCCATGTACTCCCTCTCAATTTAACTATATAGAATAGATTTTATACTCTTTGATAGTCTACAAACCGAAACATAGGATGTTTCTCAGTGGCTTCCACAACAGTCTCGGAACAGGCGTTCCAATCTTTAGGCGGAATTACAGGAAAAAAAGTATCGGCCTCTTTCGAATCCTCAATATGGGTTATAAAAAGGTGGGTAGCCATCGGCATAAATTCACGATATATCACCCCGCCACCGATAATAAAACAACGAGTCTCATCAGAAAGCAATGCGATTGCTTCCTCCATAGAATGAACCACTTCTGCTCCAGGCAACACCAAATTTTTCTGGCTAGACATCACCACATTACGACGATTAGGAAGCGCACCTTTGGGAAGGGATTCAAATGTTTTTCGTCCCATTACAATAGGATATCCTGTTGTAAGAGATTTAAAGCGCTTCAAGTCTTCTGAAATAAAAAAGAGCATATCATTCGATTTCCCTATTCCCATCTCGCGATCCACCGCTGCAATCATTGCTATTTCACATGCCATAACATCTTATTTTTAAACAGCGACAACACCTTTAATATGAGGGTGTGCCTGATAATCAACGAGCTCAAAATCTTCATATTTAAAATCAAATATAGAGGTCACCTCGGGATTGATTTTCATCTGAGGCAACGCATAAGGAGTACGTTGCAACTGTAGTGCAACCTGCTCTTGATGATTATTATAAATATGGGCATCCCCCAATGTATGAATAAAATCTCCACACTCCAATCCAGTCACTTGCGCCATCATCATCGTTAGAAGGGCATAAGAGGCAATATTAAATGGTACACCTAAAAAGATATCTGCGCTTCTCTGGTATAGTTGACACGACAATTTTCCATCATTTACATAGAATTGGAAAAGGATGTGACAAGGAGGAAGTGCCATATTGGGGATCTCCGCCACATTCCATGCATTCACCAACAAACGTCGAGAATCAGGATTTGTCTTTATTTGAGAAATTACCTCCGAAATTTGATCTATTACTTTTCCATCAGAACCTTTCCAAGAACGCCACTGTGCTCCATAAACAGGGCCTAGATTACCTGATTCATCTGCCCACTCATTCCATATTCTCACCCCATTATCTTGGAGGTACTTTATGTTGGTATCTCCTGTAAGAAACCATAGCAACTCATGGATAATAGACTTCAAATGAAGTTTTTTCGTGGTCAACAAAGGGAAACCCTTTTGTAGATCAAAACGCATTTGATAACCAAAAACACTCTGTGTTCCTGTTCCTGTACGATCCTCTTTTTGATTTCCATCGTTGGAAACATGGCGCAATAAATCGAGATATTGTTTCATATTAATAAAGACATTCTATTTATAAGGTGATTCTTTTGACAACAAAGATACCTTTCTACTAGATAACATGAAAAAATAAAAAGCCATGGTTGCTAAAAATAGCAATCATGGCTTTTTAATAAACACGATATATTACTTACATAGGATTCATTATCCCATAATCATTCCAATTACTGTTGCAGACAAACATGAAGCAAGAGTTCCGGCCAAAAGGGCTCTTAAACCATACTCAGACAACCAAGCACGCTTGTCAGGAGCCAAAGCTCCAATACCTCCAATTTGAATTCCTATAGAACCAAAATTCGCAAAACCACATAGAAGATAAGTTGCCATAATGATCGATTTTTGTTGAGCAAATGCTCCTGCTGCTTTTAGATCAGCCAAACTTGCATAACCAATAAATTCATTGATAATCACCTTCTCTCCTAACAGACGTCCAACCAATGTAATATCCTCCTTACAAACGCCAAGAAGCCACATCAAAGGAGATAATAGATAACCTAAAATAAACTGCAAGGAGAAAGTTTGGTATTGACCATTAGTAATATTATTTACCCAATCATTTAGTCCGGTATAACGACCGATAAAGCCACCAAATATATAGTTTATAAATGCAATCAAAGCCAAAAATACAAGTAACATTGCTGCTACATTCACTGCAAGTTTTACCCCTTCTACAGTTCCATTAGAGATCGCATCAAGAGCATTGGTACCAATTTGTTCTCTTGGCACATTTACGTCTGTATTGGTCTCTTCTGTTTGTGGTACAATAATCTTAGAGACCACCACAGCTCCAGGTGCAGCCATCACAGAGGCAGAAAGTAGATGTTTTGCAAACATCAATCGTTGTGCAGGGTCATCTCCCCCTAAGAAATCGATATAAGCAGCCAAAACACCACCTGCAAGCGTTGCCATTCCTCCAACCATTACTAGAAATATCTCCGAACGATTCATTTTAGAAAGGTATGCCTTAATCATTAATGGGGATTCGGTCTGTCCTAGAAAAATATTTCCTGCAACCGACAAACTCTCCATTCCACTAATCTTAAGTGCCTTAGAAAGACCCCAAGCCAATACATATACTACTTTTTGGATTACTCCAAGATAAAACATCAAACTAGTCAACGCAGAGAAGAATATAATGGTTGGCAGTACTTGAAAAGCAAAAATAAAACCATAAGTATCTGTATTTAACAAGTCACCGAGAAGAAAGCCACTTCCAGCACGGGTAAAATCGAGAACCTTCACAAACACTTTTCCAAAGAACTCGAAAAAACCTTGGATTACAGGAACATAAAGAATCCCAATAGCCATAGCTATTTGAATTGAGATTCCAACAATCACGAGTTTCCAGTCAACCTGTTTTCTATTGGTGCTAAACAGCCAAGCAATTAATATAATTGTCAGCATCCCAAGTCCTCCTCTTGACAAGGACTCTATCGAAAAACCTTGAACTTCTTGCATTTTAGATCATTTTATTAGATAAAAAAACCTTTGGGTTACACACGTTGTGATCCCAAAGGAAAATTTAATGAGTTAGTTCAACCAAAATAAGGCTAATATTTAATATAAAATAATGTTAAAAATCAGTTTCACTATTTTTTCTTTTATTTACTTCATCGCGAATCATAGAAGCTGCTTCATAATCTTCCTCTTCAATAGCCTTAGAAAGCAACATCTCTAAATCCTTCGTAGAGGTTTCAGAAATCTGATCCTTCAATATCTCATCTCCACTTCGCTGACTCTGATCATCCTCTTCATTTTCACCCTCATCTAAGGAAGAAAGCATATCTTCTGTATCATTCAATTCCAATGAGATACCTGCTTTGTCCATAATAGCACTCTCTATAAATATAGGAGCAGAAAAACGAAGTGCTAAAGCAATAGCATCCGATGTACGAGATTCCACCTCTTTTGTTTCATTATCGCGAATATAAATCAACTTTGAGAAATAGACCCCTTCCTCTAGCTTATAAATAATTACCTCTTTCAATTCAATTCCAAAACCATTTAAGCTTTGATAAAACAGGTCATGTGTCAATGGGCGAGGAGGAGACATCTGCTCTAAAAAAATCACGATTGCCTGTGCTTCTACCGCACCTATAATGATAGGCAAACGACGATTCCCTTGATCCTCTGTCATCAATAAAGCATATGCTCCATTCTGAGTTTGGCTTGTAGTCAAACCTAGAATCCTTAATTTAATTTTATGCATGGTATCCTGATATTCGATAAAAAAGAGATTTCACGAGCTGAAGTTACAATTAAATCGTTAAGGATACAAAAAACCATCCCTTCTCGAAACGACCTTTTTTTCTTGTAGAAGATGAACCAATTACTTCATCTTCAAAACCTAAGCATGCGTTGGTATCTCACATTAAAAATACACATTTTTTATTCTAATACTTTGGGAATCATCCAAAAATTCATACTTTTGCCGTTCGAATAACTCTAGGTTGGTTTTCTATAAGCGTTCTTCTTTTTTGAAGAAACACCTTCCAGAGTAATAATTACAATTAACAAAAAGCTATGTACGCTATTGTAGAGATTGCTGGACAGCAATTTAAGGTTGAAAAAGACCAAAAAGTGTTCGTACACCGCTTGGCTGTTGAAGAAGGTGCGGATGTTGTTTTCGACAAAGTACTTTTAATCGACAACGATGGCGATGTGAAAGTAGGTGCTCCTGCTGTAGAAGGTGCTAAAATTACTGCTAAAGTAGTAAGTCATCTTAAAGGAGACAAAGTGATCGTATTCAAAAAGAAACGCCGTAAGGGTTACAAGAAGAAAAACGGTCACCGTCAGTATTTAACTCAGATTGTAATTTCTGATATTGTAGCTTAATTTTTAAAAACATTAGATCATGGCACACAAAAAAGGTGTAGGTAGTTCTAAGAACGGTCGCGAGTCAGAAAGTAAACGTCTTGGTGTAAAGATCTTCGGTGGTCAAGCTTGTAAAGCTGGTAACATCATCGTTCGCCAACGTGGTACTGCTCACAACCCAGGTGAAAACGTAGGTATGGGTAAAGATCATACTCTTTTCTCTCTTGTTGAAGGAACAGTTGTTTTCCGTAAAAAAAGAGATAACAGATCTTACGTTTCTGTAGAGCCTTTTGCTGCTGAGTAATATTCATTCTCAGTAGACAGAATATGAATCTCCCGTTTTGTTACTTTCGTAATAATTCGGGAGATTTTTTTTATTATTTTTGCAGAGCGAGTTTATCGCAAAATCACGGGAAGTATTTTTCTACCATATATTGAAACACACAACCCAATAGATGGATATAATCCATCCACTTTATTTTTATAGATTATTACGCTGATATATAACAATCTACTATGTTAAATCTTAAGTTTATCCAAGACAACCCACAACTAGTGGTTGAGCGTTTGAAAGTAAAGAATTTCGACGCTGAGAAAATCGTAGAGGAGATACTAGAGCTCTACAAACTTCGTAACCAAACCCAACAAGAAGTTGATGGGTATAAGTCGGAGATGAATCAACTTTCGAAAGAGATTGGAAACCTTTTTAAGCAAGGAAAAATAGAAGAGGCGAACCAGGCAAAACAGAAAACTGCTGAACTTAAAGAAAATATCAAACAAGCAGACCTGGCTTTTGCTACCAATGACGAGAACCTACAAGCACTGCAAGTACAACTTCCAAACCTTCCTCATCCTTCTGTCCCAATGGGTAAGAGTGATGAAGACAACGAAGTAGTTCGTGAAGGTGGAGCAATGCCTCAACTTCATGACAAAGCAGTTCCACACTGGGACCTTGCTTCTACATACGATTTGATTGACTTCGAACTAGGGGTAAAAATTACAGGTGCAGGTTTCCCTGTATACAAAGGCAAAGGCGCTCGTCTTCAACGCGCTTTAATCAACTTCTTCCTAGATCAAGCTAGAGAAGCTGGATACCTTGAAGTTCAACCTCCATACCTTGTAAACGAAGCTTCTGGTTTCGGAACAGGACAGCTTCCTGACAAAGAAGGGCAGATGTATCATGCTACTGCAGACAACCTTTATTTGATTCCTACAGCAGAGGTTCCTGTAACCAACATCTATCGTGATGTGATCCTTGATGGAAAACAACTTCCTGTAAAGAATACTGCCTATAGTGCTTGTTTCCGTCGTGAAGCAGGATCGTATGGAAAAGATGTACGTGGACTGAACCGTCTTCACCAATTCGACAAGGTGGAAGTAGTTCAGATTGCTCATCCAGAGAAATCATACGAAATATTAGATGAGATGGTAGCTTATGTGGAATCATTGGTTCAAAAACTAGAGCTTCCATATCGTGTACTTCGCCTTTGTGGTGGCGATCTAAGCTTCACCTCAGCATTAACTTTCGACTTCGAAGTATGGAGTGCAGCTCAAGAACGTTGGCTAGAAGTATCTTCAGTATCTAACTTCGAATCGTTCCAAGCAAACCGTCTAAAGTTACGTTTCAAAGAAGAAAAGAACAAAAAGGCACAGGTTGCTCATACACTGAATGGTAGTGCTTTGGCATTACCTCGTATTATGGCTTCTATTCTAGAGAACAACCAAACAGAGAATGGAATTAAAGTTCCTGCTGTATTGGTACCATATATGGGATGTGAAGTGATCGACTAAGCACAATCCACATACAAAAACAAAAGAGGCTACTTCCAATAAGGTAGCCTCTTTTATTTTCATACATGATGGTAATGAATTAAAGAATATAACTAAGAGAAAATAACTACTCTAATTCATTTCTATAAAGCAATCGAAACACCTTCATTACTTTTTATCTTATAGCAATATCCAATCCTGAAGCCGACTTATCGAGTCTCTTTTGATAAAAATAGTATAGATAGCCCACCACGATAGCGTATGTCAAAACCACCACCCCAACAAAAAGCACTCTACTCTCTAGTAGATTCGTAGACATATATAGTAAAATAGAAGCTCCATTAAGATGAAGTATATTATACGTCCTTCTCAAACCGGTCCATCGTTTCACGAGTTGTATCGCTACTCCAAAATTTATATGGAAGATACACAGATAAAAGAAGAATGCATGGTCAATAGAGTCCATGCAGAAGTAACTAAAAATTGCATTTATAATCCCTGCAACCATTCCAGCCATTAAGGCATACAATGTCTTTCTAATTGTCACTTGTTTCTTTATTTCCTTGTTTTATAATGTTTGAAGTTTTGCCAAGAACAATACAATTCATCATTTATGATATAAATGATGAATGTAAAATATGACTCTTGCCCCCCTTTATTTTCCAATAAGAGTCATATAAACAGATTATTCACAACTCATTCCATCATGGTAGCGTAATAAATATTAGCGAAAAAACGGTACCATATTCAATATTCTAGTCACTTAAGACAAGCATCTTGGATGGGTATAACGATAGTAGATCGGATTTTTATAGGCATATCGAAAGAAATGGTATAGGCTGTAGAGTAATACCTCCCCACTAGTCAATAAAACTACCCCCAATACGAAATGATCTTTATCTTGTTGGAAATACAGTATAGGTACAAAAATAGCGTAAAACATAATGCGTATAAACACCCGATTCCATACCGGTTTTTGAGCGACTAAAATAGCGTAAAATGTAGAGGTCATTAGTAATCCCAAGCAACCACAAAAAAAGAAAATAGAGGTGATACCTAGTGTAATTGGCCTTGCTTCATATTGTACAAAAATAGTAAAAGCTAAAAGAGCAAAAATAGTCAATCCGATATTCCATATATTTGCGATAAAGAATCTTCTACTTAAATAAAAGAGGGCGCTGTAATTTGATTTACTGATCATTTTTTTTGAATTAATGTATAAGAACTTCTTAAGCTAGATTTTTTATACTAAGAGTATGTTATAATTTATCTTGAGATTCGATCATCGGAGTGCCTCCACTTTTTCGATAGAAATAGAGCACATAACCAACCATACAAACAGAATGGAGTACAACAGTCAGCAGAAATAGACCTCTACTTTTGAAAAAGAGTATCGAAATAGGCAACAAGAGACTGGGGACCCCATTGAAAAGAAGTAAATCGTATTTCCTTTTTGTTCCCGTCAACTTCATTACGACATCTAGAGTACCGAATCCACTTCCGATAAGAATCATCAAATACCAATAAAGTAGAGATGAGAGTGAGTTTGCAAAGAAGAATGCGAATATGGCATTAAGAGCAATGACAACATACGTTGTAAACGACAGATAGACTCTTTTCTTTAAATTCATCATTTTAGATTTTTGTTTTAAACACGTCTATTTACCGATGTGGGAATGAGAGCAAATACTCAAGAAATACTTTTTCCCATAATATATCAATCACCCTCTGTCCTCCTTCATTAAATCAATCTGTCTCCGTGCTGAAAATGAATTATTACTTATTATCTTGAAATTCGATTATCGGAGTGCCGCCACTTTTTCTATAGAAATAGAGTACATAACCAATCATACAAACAGAATGGAACACAACAGTCAGCAGAAAAAGAACTCTACTCTTGAAAAAGAGTATCGAAATAGACAGCATAAGAGTATAAATCCCATTTAGTGTAAGAAAATCATATTTTCTTTTCGTTCCTGTCCACTGCTTCACTATGTCTATAGTACCTAACCCACCTGCATTAGGCAATGTTAAATAAAAAAGGTAAAGCAATTTAAGAGAATTTGCATTATAGAAACAGAATATGGCATAAAGAACAATTACGACGTAGCCTGTGACCGATAGGTAGGTTCTTTTCTGTAAATTCTTCATTTTAGGTTTTTGTTTTAAACATGTTTACTTACCGATGTGGGAATGAGTGCACATAAATTCTTCTTGAATAATCCATTGTTTTCATAATACATCACATTCCCACCTCTTGGTTAAATCAATCACAAGCTAAAGCAGCTCCGCTCAGTCCGCCTCCAATAGCACCAACAACCATACCCAAAGATGCACCTGAAACGGTTCCCAAAAGTGGCAATGCAACAGTTCCAAAAGCGCCTCCAGCAGCTGCCCCCATAACTCCTCCAGTTAATGTGCCACCTACAATACCAGCAACACATTTTCCCCAACTTCTCCACCAACCATCGGTAATATCATTGGTCTTTGACTTGCTCCACTCCATAAAAGCAATAGCAAACTCTATTCGATTTACAATCTCCGTTTTTTCCTCAACAGAGAGTGAAGCATGCAAAACATCCTCTTTCAATAACGCAAGAAAACCCTTAGCTCCTAAATAACTATCAATCTGTTTTAATAATTCAATTTGACCTAAAAAAACCTTTGCTTCATCACTAAAATTAATCTTTGAGAGTATTGGATTTTCTAGCAAAGATTTATCGTTATTCAGCTTATAACTCTTCTTGTGGACGTGAGAGTGAAGAATTTTATCAACTTGTGCGATATCATAAGAATCTTGCGCATCCAGTTTGTACTGATATACTTCCTCAAAAATGTTGATAGTAGATTGAATTGATTTATAATCAACTTCCACCTTTTGAGATTTCTCCACATTTGGAATCTCACCCATTTGATTATCACACGCAACTAAGACGAATAGAATAGAATAGAAAAATACTTTTTCATAACCTTATTTTTTTAAGTTTATTATATAAATATACACATTTATTTACATCTATCAAAACTAAAACCATTCTCCCATTTATATATTTACACAAATTACCTCCATACAATTATAATATGTTAATACACCCCTATTTTAAGTATCATATCATTTCGCAAATAAAATGCTAGTTTGGTACGATATACATAGGATAAGATCCATCAAATATGGTTTTTAACACTGTTGACAACATTCTTTATTCATTGTCACAGATCATTTACACACTTTTCTGGAGAGTGCCTCACAGTGTTTTCTGTAGACATTTGGTGGGTAAATAACAGTGGAATAACAGTTACTTTGTTCATATTTTATCCATTGCAACTCCATGGTTCATTCACCGAATCGATGGAGAATCGATGGACAAACCATGAACAAACCATGAACAAACCATGAACAAACCATGAACAAACCTACTAGGAATCCCTTATTAAGTAATCGTTTAGTCAATATTGTTGGCAGTTAAGGATAATCCAATATATTATGTGAATTTATCGGAATATATATTGCTGAGTCCTTCTACAAATGGTCCCTGTGCTTCGACAAGTGGTCCCTGAGCTTGTCGAAGGGCTCAGCAACCTAATATCGAAGGGGTCTGGAACCTATAGTCGAAAGATGGTGTATGTGATATCTGTGCTTCGACAAGTGGTCCCTGAGCTTGTCGAAGGGCTCAGCAACCTAATATCGAAGGGGTCTGGAACCTATAGTCGAAAGATGGTGTATGTGATACCTGTGCTTCAATAAGTGGTCCCTGTGCTTCGTCAAGTGGTCCCTGAGCTTGTCGAAGGGCTCAGTAACTTAAAGTCGAAAGGCTCTGCTCCTTATGTAAAAATGTGGTGGTATGGTCCCCTTTAGTTCAAAGAGATAAAACGCCCCCTTAGATATCTAAATAGTCTAAAATATAGTCGACACGACTATCGACAGGCATATGTGGTATTTCGATTACATGATATCCTAGCTCTTCGTAAGCACGTCTTAAGTGGTTGTGTAGAGAGATAGCCTCGGAGAATGGCTCTTTTCGAACATGGTCTGTTTCGTAGATCTCTTTCCAGGGAGGAAGAATGAAAACGATAGTGTGGTATGCATAATCTTTGATACTCTCTTTTACCTCATGGGTCTCTTCGCATCCAGTAAGGTAAAGGTAGCCCATCACATCAGGCAGTCCACGATCGAAGAAAGTGGGGCGATCACAAGATTTGTTGTAGAACTCTTTCATACGATTCATACAAGCCAAAGAGAATCGGTCCATATCGACCCAAGGAACTAGATCCCCTCCAATTTGCAACTGCTCTTCGATGATAGATCTAGACGCTTCAGGAAAGCATAAGAATCCCTTTTTAGCCAATTCATACAATAGGGTTGATTTCCCTGTTCCCGGACCTCCAGTGATCACAAACTTGTTGATGCTACGCTTCATTCTGCCACAATTTTTAAAAATGCAAAACAATAAATTATTTACCAATAGATCAACACTTAAAAGACTTTTTATTAAGAAAATATGTTCGAGAACAACCTCTTCTATACATAAGCTAATTTTTATCATCAAAAGGAGAAACGAGGGTTTCCCAAAAAAATCAGACAATATCCAATAAAGCACTTACTTAATGATATATATAAGTTACAAATTGAAAAAGGACTGGTAAGTAATAATAAGAAATGAAACTACATTACTCCTAATTTAACTACATAAGAATAAACCATGAAAATTTATTTTAAAACACTCCTATTTGCTGTTATTGTAATAGTACTAAACAGTTGTACTGATCAACAAAAGAGCTGTCCATATTGGTTGAAAGATTACCAAGTAGCATATAACAAATCGCCATTGGAGGCCAACAAGCAATGGTTTCAAGATGCGAAATTTGGCATGTTTATCCACCTCAACCTTGCAAGTCTTTGTGAAAAAGGGAAAGATGACTATTTTCTATTCAAGAAAGGGAAAGCTTCAGACCAACAACTAGCCTATATGGGTATAGACAGGGCTACATACGAAAAAAGTGTAAGGAAAGATTCCCTCTTGTATCAACACTATTCACTGAATCATTTCAGCCCTGAGAAAATATGTCAGTTAGCGAAAAAAGCAAAGATGAAGTATATCACCTTCACAACCCATCATCTAGGAGGATGTTATAACTTCAACACCTCTTTGTCGAACTTTAATAGTTTGAATGCACCATGCCACAAGGACTTAGTAGGTGAGTTATCCAAAGCTTGTAAGAAATACAATATCGCTCTTTTTATGTATGTGCCTCCATTTATTTCTGAAACAACAGACAAAATGTATGAGCACAACAAAAAATATCTAACAGAGCTTCTTACTCAATACGGAGATGTCGCAGGGATATGGTTTGATGGAATCGGCGGATATTATAGAAATCCAAACAACTATACCCACCTACACGAACTCCATCAATTGGTAAAAAAACTTCAACCGCATGCCCTTGTCTCTTTCAAAGAAGGAGCTATTGGAGACGAAGACTTTATCTCTCCGGAACACTTTATGCTTCCTTTTGAATACCATTGGGATCATCCTGGTATTACCAAAAGGTTTCGCCTCAGAAAAGATCGTTGGAATGGCAAGCAATCAAAATTATGGGCACAATTTAATCACACTAAACTAAGGGAAGTAAATACGGTGATGCAGAGATGTGAAGGACGAGAAGACACTCATTGTGGAGGTGGATGGATCAACGATGATAGTGCCCAACACTACACGGCAGAAGAGGTGTATGGTTGGTTGAAATATTCAAGAAGTACGGGATCCAATATGTTGATGAATATTGGTATTTGCAAAGATGGATCTATTCATCCAGAGGATGTCAAATCGCTTACCGGAGTAGGGGAATTGATTGAAACCAAAGGATGGCCTAAGGTCAAACATGAAATAGATAGACTATAATCCTTATCGAATTCTAATAGGCTAGATATCAATTAGAGATAGGGGCATCCTCGCTGTATATAAAAACAAAGGGTTGCCCCTATCTTTATGATTATTTATGCAATGATGGCATAGATCGTATTAAAGATGTAAACACCCCAAATAGTATTCAAGAAGAGAAATTCGGATAGGAATAAATCCATGCAGAGGATAAAAGAGAGATTCAATAAATAAAATAGTTTCAAAGAAAAGTTTTTATTGTTAAATAGCTATTTTTGTCACCGAATGAACTTAAAACCAGTCCGATGAAAAAATATCTCTTGATCAAGTCTATCATGCTCTTGATCATTCTATCTTTTGGGGGATGTAAACCCAAAAGCAATACAAAAGCCCAAATAGAGAAAGAAGGTCTATCTGAAACAACCACAGTAGAAGTAAAAGCAGCTCAGAACTCTTCTGAGAACGCCATATCAAACAAACCAGTCTCTGAACTATCCAAAGAGGATGAGATGTATTATAATGGCGAAATCGAAAGAGAAGATATCCATATCCAAGAAGACAGCCTGTTGATTAAATACTATCATGATTACGATAAAAGCATTGTCGATGGAACTTCTACCATTGACTCCACCATCTGTCTAGAGCAGGAATTTGAACATATTGATGTAGACCTTCCAGTAAGAATCAATGTTAAAGTTACATTTGATCCAGAGGGGGATTATGATGTAAGACAGATCTACTTAAAATGTGAGGAGAATCTAAAAGACAAGATCCATTGTGAGACCAAAGGGAATACCCTTTTTATCACCATGAAAAACATAGGGCATCGGCTTATTGTCAAAAGTATCCCTGAAATAATATTAATGCCATTTAAATTTAAAAGTGTAACAGCCCATCACCACTCCGACATAAAGTATACTAATAAATTCGAGGCCCCAGATTTACATTTTCTACTAAAGGATCAGAGTAAAATCCGTTATAAAAGTATATACAATCAGAATGTCTCTGTTACGATGATGGGAAAAAGCGAAATGTATTGCAGTGCAGAGTACCAACTTGAATATCTTTCCACCAAACTCTTCGACCAAACTCAACTAGACTGTTCCTATATGGGAACGAAAAGAGGAAATTTCAATCTTTACGACCACGCTAGAATTGATGGAGACAGTTTTAGGGTTCATGATCTTCAAGGAACTCTAAATGACCACTCCCTTCTAATATTCACAAGATTCAAAAAGCTCAATCTCCCAAATTTTTCCTTCAACCACATCAAAGAAGACAGTCATTATGAGGACATGGATTTCAATGAAGCAGGCGGGGAGGTTGTGATTGACTCCATCGAATATAAGACCTGTTTTACTCTAGAAGAACAGATCCCACCCACCTGTGCGGATGACCTTCCAACAATAAAAGAGGCAACCCTTTTTAGAGAAGTGGCACAAGGAGAGGAAGGCGAGCTCCATATGTCGATAAAAAATGCCGCAAAAGATTCTATTCATAGGATGGATACCATCACGACAGTATTTGAATCGATATCCGCTCTCCAAGTAAATGTTCCTCTGGAGGTAATATTGACCACTGGTGAATCATTGAATCATATCGATGTAATCTGCGATAAAGATTCGGGCGGAGAGAAGATCATGAATTACACTCAAGATGGCGATACTTTGCGCCTAGGAGTTCGATATGAGGATCAAAAAATTCAATTGAGTCAGCCAATGAAGATTCATATCTATACACAAGATCTAGAAACATTAGAGTGTCTAGGCTTCACCTCTTTAAAGCTACATCAGCAACAGAAAAAGGAGAAGATGGCTATATCTCTTCATGAGCATGCCAAGATAGAAGGGTACTTTAATTCAGACACGCTACAATTGGAAACACACAACCATAGTGTCGCAAGAGTGAAAGGTTCAATCGAAAGTCTTTTCCATCTTCGTATGACTGATTTTAGTACTGTGATGATCCAAGAGAAGCTGTATACTTCGACAATAGATGCCCAATTAGATAAGTCTTCGATCTTTGATGGAGAACAGATGAGTGGGAATAAAATCGAAGGACAATGTACAGATCAATCTTTCATTAAGATAGGGAAAATAGAGTGGAACCTTTTCAAATTAAATTCTGAATCTTCGGTATATTCCTATCCATAACAACCAAATGGAGAAGATATAAAAGGGAATATGCGAGGTTTTACGCCTATGTTCCCTTTTATTTTTCAACAGTCCTAGCCTTGTGTTCATTTAAAGCAAACTATTTTTATTGTTAAGTATTCGATTTTATTGTTAAACAGTTATTTTTGTTGTGAAATGAACTTAAACCCTATCTAATGAAAAAATGTCTATGGATAAAGAGTATCATACTCTTCATCATTATATCTTTTTGGGGATGTAAACCCAAAAGCAACACAAAGTCCCAAACAGAAAAAGAAGCGCTACCACACATCACTGCAGTAGAAAAGAAAACACCTCAGAATGTTTCAGACAACATCATATCAACGAAACCGACTTCTGAAACAAACCAGGAGGAGGATATGGGTTCTGCAGACACAATTGAAAAAGAGAATATAATAAGCAAAGAAGATAGTCTTTCTATAGAATTTATTGAATGCAATGACGAGTATTATGAGGAGAAGTATTCAGATTATATGGAAGGAGTAGACACCACCTTCTATTCAAAGTCACTATTTAAACATGTTGACATAGATCTGCCAATAGAGATAAACCTCAGTGCAGAAATGGGTGGGGTAAATTCATATGATGGGAATCTGATCCACTTAATTTGCGAAAATAATCTAAAGGACAAACTTCAATTTCAGCCCAAAGGAAACACCCTTTTCATCACACTTAAAGAGGATGGCAATCCGCTCAATATTCAAAGTGTTCCTCTAATAGAGCTAACGTTAGATAATTTAAAGAGTGTAACAAGTCATCACCACTCTCATATCAATTTCTGGAACAATTCCATTTACCCAAGTATACATTTTCTCATCAAGGACCAGAGTAATATCAGTATTCAAGAGTTAACCAATGAAGATGTTTTTATTACGATGATGGGGAAAAGCAAATTACTTTGTGTCGACAAGAATCTTAGATATCTCTCCACCTATCTATTTGACCATGCACAAATTGACTGTACACACGCGGATACGAATACTGAAGAAGACAACTTTTACAATCCGATGGATGACGTGAGAGTTTTAGACGTATGTTTCAATCTTTACGACTACTCTATGATAAACGCCGACCAGTTAAAGATTAAAGTGCTTTATGGAACACTACAAGACCTCTCTCTTCTAACATGCACAAGCTTCGAAAAACTCAAAATCCCTAACTACTCCTTTAACCAAATAAAAGAGGATAGTTTTATTGAGAATATGGATTTAAAGAACAAAGATGGAGAGGTGGTGACAGACTCTAGTAAATATAGAACCTGTTTTACCATCGAGAAGCAGATACTTGAATCTTGGTCGTATGAATATCCAAAAATGCAAAAGGCCACCTTTACTAGAGAAGTAGCACAAGGAGAGGAAGGAGAGCTCCATATGTCGATAAAAAATGAAACGCACGATTCTATTCATCAGATGGATACCACCACAACGGTATTTGAATCGATATCCTCACTCCAAGTAGATGTTCCTATGGAGGTAATGTTGACCACAGGGGAGCCATTCAACCATATTGATGTAATCTGCGATAAAGATTCGGGGGGAGAGAAGATCATGAATTTCACTCAAGATGGCGATACTTTGCGCCTAGGAGTTCGATATGAGAATCAAAAGATTCAATTGAGTCAGCCAATGAAGATTCATATCTACACACAAAATCTAGAAACGCTAGAATGTCTCGGGCTCACCTCTTTAAAGCTACATCAGCAACAAAAACAAGAGAAGATGGCTATATCTCTTAAGGAGAATGCTAAAATCGAAGGATATATTAATTCAGATACCCTTCAATTGGAAACACAAGACGATAGTGTCGCAAGGTTGGAAGGTTCTATTGAAAACCTATTTCATCTTCGTATGACTGATTTTAGTACTGTGATGATCCAAAAGAAAATGTATACTTCGACAATAGATGCGCAGTTAGATATGGCTTCGTTTTTTGATGGAGAAGAGATGAGTGGGAATGAAATCGAAGGACAATGTACAGAGCATGCTTTCATAAAGGTAGGAAAAGTAGATCGGAATCGATTCAAATCAGAGTCTAAATCATCGGCATATTCTCATCCATAACACGAGGATAGAAAAAGGGAACATACTAGGTTTTTCACCGTATGTTCCCTTTTTATGCCAAATGTTCTATATTTTATCTTCTTTTAAAACAATGGCCATGCGAGAAGGTAGATAAATTCGAATTCTCTGTTCTTGGTTATTCTGTATGCTTGGCATTGCATAATAAGTCATATCTGCATCTACTCGATTAAAGCCTCCGTAGGAGATGGCGTCGGTGTGTAGAACGACACGATAACGCGACCCTTTGGTAGGAATCGTATATCCCTCATAAGAGTTTTCATAGTGGAAATTAAATAGGAAAAGATACGCTCCACGACGATAAGCCAAAACTTTATCTCCTTCATTACACACGAGCATTTCGACCTTCTCTTCACTCAACAGGTTGCACTCCTCAGCCCAATGAATCATATCGTGATCGAAATCGCCAAGCCAATGATATTTCAGTGAGGTATCATCCATCAAATTCCACAATCGACGCGCATGAAGATAGGACCAATTGTTTCCTTCTCGTGGAAAATCAATCCATTCTGGATGACCAAATTCATTACCCATAAAGTTCAGATAGGCACCTCCTGCCATGGTTAAGGTCGCCAAGCGAATCATCTTATGCAGTGCAATCCCTCTATCGACATCTAGAGAGGGTTGGTCTTTTCTCATCGAATCATACATGGCTTTGTCTAGAAGACGAAATATGATGGTTTTGTCTCCTACCAAAGCTTGGTCATGACTCTCCACATAAGAGACCACTTTTTCTTCCTTTCGATGAGAGGTTAACTGATGAAAAATATCTCCCATAGACCAATCTGTATCAGGAGTATCTTTCACCATGCGAATCCAAAAATCAGGAACACCCATAGCCATACGATAGTCGAAACCGAGACCTCCATTTTCGTTCTCTTCGGCTAATCCAGGTAGACCACTCATCTCTTCAGCAATAGAGAGTGCATCTGAATTGATCTCTTTGATCAACTTATTGGCTAAACGAAGGTATGCGATAGCATCCCAATCTAAACCTCCTTGGTAATAGTCGCTATATTGTGTAAAAGACCTCTCTAAACCATGATCTAGATATAACATACTGGTAACCCCATCGAAACGAAATCCATCAAAATGAAATGACTCCATCCAATATTGGATGTTTGATAAAAGAAAGTGTACCACCTCTGGTTTATGGTAGTCGAAACAGAGAGAGTCCCAAGCAGGGTGTTTTCCACGGGGGCCATCATGAAAGAACTGATACTGTGTTCCATCATAACGTCCTAAACCCTCTACCTCGTTTTTAACAGCATGAGAGTGAACTAAATCCATGATTACATGAATCCCCATCCCGTGGGCAGTATCAATCAATCTACGCAATGAATCTGGAGAACCGAATCTCGATGAAGGGGCAAAAAAACTAGACACATGATATCCAAAACTTCCATAGTATGGATGTTCAGGAATCGCCATAAGTTGTATTACATTATATCCCGCTTGATGAATACGAGGCAATATATGATCTGTGAAGTGGTCATAACTATGAACTTTAGGCTCTGATCCAGACATTCCAATATGTGCTTCATAAATCATTGGAGAAGCAACCTTCTGCGGAATAGTATTCTTCCATTCATATGGTTTGTATGGAATATATTTGGCACTAAAAGCGAGTGTTTCAGGATCTTGTTCTACAAAGGTAGCCCAAGCAGGAATTCGTCGGGCAGCACCCCCATCCCACTCCATCCAAAGCGCATAGAGTGCACCAGGTCGTAGAGAAGACTCAGGAATATGGATGATCCAATTGCCCTCAGAAGTTCCATTAAATTGGTAGTCTTCACGTGGAAGCCAACCATTTTCGTCACATAGAAGATATACTTTTGTAGCGTTAGGAGCCCATTCTCGAATTACCAAATGGGTGTCCATCGCATGAATCCCATAATAATCGTATCCCCTTGCAAAAGAGGTTATCGAAGAACCTTGAAGAAACTCACACTCTCGTTTCTCACAATAGGATACCATATTGTAAATCTCTTGAGCAAAAGGAGACAACCAAGGGTCTGATTCTACAAAGTGAATTTTTTTCATAAACGTAGATATTTTAATATAGGTTTGAGGTTGCTCTTCCAAAGCAAAAGTTCAATATACACATTATTTTTTAAGATGCTGAAAACAGTTTATCTCCAGCATCTCATAGATAAGTTGTATTTAAACTAAAATTCTCCAGACTCTAGGGCACGTTTTAAATCTTCAGGAGTATCAATTCCCATTCCTTTATGGTTCGTTGTAGAGACATGTATATGATAGTCGTTTTCCAACCAACGTAGTTGTTCTAGCGATTCGCATAGTTCTAGACTAGAAGGGGCTAATTGGGTGATTGTCCTTAATGCATCCGCTCGATATCCATACATGCCGATATGTCCCCAAAAAGAAGTCTTTGTTGTCCACTCCGCTTTATCGACACCACGAACAAATGGGATTGGACTTCGGCTAAAATAGATCGCTCTACCTTTAGGAGTAAAAATAACCTTCACTTGGTTGGGGTCCTCAATAGAGTCAATAGAGGAAAGAGGATTTGCCAAAGTGGCGATATCCACATTTTTATCGTTAAATGATTCGATCAACTGCTCCACTTGCTCCGTGAGAATAAATGGTTCGTCTCCCTGAATGTTAATCACGACATCAAATGTAGTACCAGATTGGGTCTCAATTTTCTGTAGTGCTTCAGCAATACGATCTGTCCCACTTGGATGATCTTTCCTAGTCATCACTACATTTGCCCCTAAGTTATCAACATGTTGATAAATACGATCATCATCTGTAGCAACCCACACATCCTTAGTTACTTTAGATGCTCTCTCCACTACACGCATAATCATACTTTTTCCATGTATATCAGCCAAGGGTTTACCCGGAAAACGAGTGGATGCAAAACGAGCAGGAATAATAATAATTGATTTCATCCGCATCTATTTTTTAAAATATCATTTAATGATTTGTTGTTCGACGTGGTAATCCACGCAGAACAACAAAGGTACAATAAAATAAGACGAATGTATTTTTGATCTCTGTTGATTCAGAAGGAAACATACAAAACACTCCTATGGTTAAACCAATTATCGCAAAGAGAAGAGAGGTAAAAGGTTCTTGATTTTGTAGTAGAAATAACTGTGTGACAAATTGTCATATATCAAATAAAGACGTAACTTTGTAGTTTCAAAAAGAGGGAATGAAACATCTCTAAGAGAGTATCAAAAAAGTAATTAAAATTGTTAAACGCAGCATGGCAAATATTCAAGAGGTAAAACAACGTTTTAAGCTTATTGGGAACTCTGTTGGACTAAATCGAGCAATCGAAGTAGCGGTTCAAGTGGCTCCAACGGACCTATCTGTGTTAATAACCGGAGAGAGTGGAACAGGAAAAGAGTCATTTCCACAGATTATTCATAACTATTCGCATAGAAAACACGGGAAATATATAGCAGTAAACTGTGGTGCGATCCCTGATGGCACCATCGACTCTGAACTTTTTGGACATGAAAAGGGTTCATTTACTGGAGCTGTAAATGACAGAAAAGGTTACTTTGAAGAGGCAAATGGAGGGACTATATTTTTGGATGAGATAGGAGAACTACCTCTCTCTACACAAGTTCGACTTCTACGTGTTTTAGAGGCTGGAGAGTTTATGCGTGTAGGATCGTCTAAAACATACAAAACCAATGTTCGTGTGGTAGCAGCGACCAATGTAAACCTCCCTCAAGCAATAGAAGATGGCAAGTTTAGAGAAGATCTGTTTTACCGTCTAAACACGGTTCCCATACAGGTTGTTCCTTTAAGAGAACGTGGAGATGATGTGTTGATGTTGTTTCGTAAATTTGCTATTGATTTCGCCGACAAATATAAGATGCCTTCTATTCGTCTTGAGAGCGATGCTAAAGAGATCATATTAAGATATGACTGGCCAGGTAATATCCGACAGTTAAAGAATATCACAGAGCAGGTTTCAATAATTGAAACAAATAGAGAAATTGATGCACAAAGTTTGATACACTATCTTCCTCAAGAGAACAATTTCAAAAGCAATTCAAACTTACCTGCTATCTATAGTGGGATGGATGAAAAGAAGTTCAATTCAGAAAGAGAGATTCTTTACCAAATTCTCTTCGATATGAAGAAGGATATGAACGAGCTTAAGAAGCTAGTACATAATATCATTGATAAAGATCCAAGTTATATGAACACAGATGAAACAAAGCAGTTTCTCCAAAATATATATAACGAAAAGGAGATTAACTTAACTCCTACGGTTCCATCTACAATATCAACACACCATATTGATCCAGAACCGAAAGAGAGGATATCACTAGATGGTGATATTGAGGATACGGAAGAGATCGTGGAAGAGTCTCTGTCTATTGTAGACAAAGAGATCGAGCTAATAAATAAAGCACTGAAAAAGCATCAAGGGAAGCGCAAACAAGCTGCAATGGATCTTGGGATATCAGAAAGAACATTATACCGTAAAATCAAAGAATATAATATATCATGAAGAAGCATATTTTAGTGTCACTTGCATGTATCATCGCTTTTGCAATATACTCGAGCTGTAAGATTGGCTATTCGTTCACAGGAGCATCCTTATCTCCAGACATTAAGACTTTTTTCGTAGACTATTTCCCGAATAGGGCACGCATTGTGAATCCTCAACTTAGTCAGCAATTTCAGGATAAACTGACAGATAAGTTTTCAAACGAATTGGGTTTAACGTCTCAACGTAGTAGCGGAGATATTGAGTTTACTGGACAAATTGTTCAATACGAGACACGTCCTCTTGGTATCGAAACAACAAGCGATGGAAGAGATATTGCAGGACAGAGTCGTTTTACCATTGGAGTAAGAGTCAAATTTGTGAACACCCAAGATCATGAAAAAGATTTTAACCAGACTTTTACGGCCTATGAAGATTATAGTGCAAATCAATCTTTTGCTTCGATCGAAAGTGAATACGTTGGTGTAATTCTGGACAAAATCATCACAGATATTTTTAATAAATCAGCTGCTAACTGGTAAAATAATATGAACCTCTTACTGTTTCGAAAATTGCTTTACCAAGATCGGGAGTTTACTTCTGACACCATACAACTCTTAAAAGAGATTGTAAAGATGTACCCTGCTTTTACCACCGCTCAGTTGCTACTGACCAAGGCATATCAGGTAAATCATCATATGCAATTTGAGAAACAGAAGACTAGGTGCGCCATTCAAATGGAATTTAGAGAGAAGTTGAAAGATCTTCTCACTATGAACGATAAAATCGAGTGTGAAGAGGCTGAATTGAAGGCATTAATGGACCCTCCACCTTATCAATTGGAAGAGGAGTCTAAAGGAAAAGTGCCTTTTGAGAGTTTAGCAAAAGAGATATTTGAGATACAAAACAATAAAAGATCACACAGGGAAAACCAACAGGTGCTGATATCCTCTTTTGTATCCTCTTTTCAAAGTAAAGTGGAGCGACCAAAACAGCGAAAAAATGGGCTCCTAAACGAAAAAACAGAAGAGGTGTCGACCTCATTGATAAGCGAAACATTAGCAAAGATCTATATCAAACAGGGGTTATATGAAGAGGCAATTGAAGCTTACCAAACATTAATTTTGAAATATCCCAAAAAAATTGCTTATTTTGCTGAACGGATAGAAGAGATTAAAGCGTTACTTAAAAAACAATAGAAAATGTACAGTGCACTTATTATTACGATGATAATTGTATCAATACTTCTAATTTTGATCGTATTGGTACAAAACCCTAAAGGAGGAGGTCTTTCGAGCTCATTCTCTGGATCCACTCAGATTATGAGTGTGAAAAATCAAAAAGATAGACTTTCAAGAACTACATGGACTTTTGCATGTATTATCTTTTTCCTATGTCTTGTTTCATCTGCTGTGCTTCCGAACAGAACACAACAGTCTGCAACACATATCAAAACGGAGCAATTGGAAAACATCACTCCTGATGCAGGACTTCAAGAAGCTCCTATCGCTACTCCAGTAGCTACTCCAGCTCAAGATACTGAAGACAATAACGAAGTAAAATAATTTACTTCTTATCATAAATTAAAAAAGGTTATCCTTCATATTGGGGATAACCTTTTTTTTGGACAATATGACATACCGAAAAGACTGCTTTGTCATATTTTTCATGACAAATATTCAAAAATAAGTTTGGCACAATATGTGTTTATTCTATTTATGGTTTTGAATATTATATTACAAATAACTTCTCTCCCTCGGTTTATGTTTCAATAAACCGAAAGCAGAGAGAAGAGATACAAAAAAAACAAACTAAAATATAAAGTAAAATGGCAGAGCTTAAAGGTAAAATCTTGGCAGGAAAGATTCTTGTAGAGCCACAAGAAGCAGTTACACAAACAGCTGGTGGATTGTATATTCCTGATTCAGCAAAAGAGAAACCTCAACAAGGGAAAGTGAGAATGGTTGGAGCTGCGAAGAAGGATGAGCCAATGGAGATTACTGTTGGTGATGTAGTTTCTTATGGTAAATACGCAGGTACGGAATTGAATATTGACGGTTTCGACTACCTTCTATTATCTCAAACGGATGTTCTTTACATTAGCTAAGAACACAGTCTCTTAAAAGTTTTACATATTACAAAATTATCTATTATGGCTAAAGAAATTAAATTCGATATAGAAGCTCGTGATCTACTTAAACAAGGGGTAGACCAGCTTGCAAATGCAGTAAAAGTAACATTAGGACCCAAAGGTCGTAATGTAATCATTGACCGTAAATTCGGTGCTCCTCACGTAACCAAAGATGGAGTAACTGTTGCAAGAGAAGTGGAACTTGAAGACCCTTATGCAAATATGGGAGCACAACTTTTGAAAGAGGTGGCTTCTAAAACTGCGGATGATGCGGGTGATGGTACAACGACTGCTACGGTTCTTGCTCAATCAATTATCAACGTAGGATTGAAAAACGTGACTGCGGGTGCAAACCCAATGGACCTTAAAAGAGGTATCGATAAAGCAGTGAAAGCGGTGGTAGAGAATATTAAATCTCAAGCACAAAACGTCGGAGATGACTACAATAAAATCGAGCAAGTAGCGAGTATCTCAGCGAACAATGATAACACTATTGGACAACTTATTGCAAATGCAATGGAGAAAGTTCAAAAAGAGGGAGTGATCACTGTTGAAGAGGCGAAAGGTACAGATACTTACGTGGACGTAGTAGAAGGAATGCAGTTCGATCGTGGATATATCTCTCCTTACTTCATCACGGATACAGAGAAGATGAATGCAGATCTTGAAAATCCTTTTATCTTGATTCATGATAAGAAGATCTCTAATATGAAAGATCTTGTGCCTATCCTTGAAGCAACACATAAAGCAGGACGCCCTCTTTTAATCATTGCAGAAGATATCGAAGGAGAAGCTCTTGCTACAATGGTAGTAAACCGCCTTCGTGCAGGATTGAAAGTATGTGCAGTGAAAGCTCCTGGTTTCGGTGATCGTCGTAAAGAGATGCTTGAAGACTTAGCCGTACTTACTGGTGGTACTGTTATCAGTGAAGAGAAGGGCATGAAGTTAGATCAGATTAGCCCAGAGATGCTTGGTCAAGCAGAGAAAGTTACAGTGGACAAAGAAAATACAACTGTAGTTAACGGTGCAGGTGCTAAACAAGCTATTACTTCTCGTGTTGCACAAATTCGCGCAAACATGGAAAAGTCTACTTCTGATTACGATAAAGAAAAACTACAAGAACGTCTTGCAAAACTTGCTGGTGGTGTAGCTGTTCTTTATGTTGGTGCTGCTTCAGAGATAGAGATGAAAGAGAAAAAAGACCGTGTGGATGACGCACTTTCTGCTACAAGAGCTGCTGTAGAAGAAGGTATCGTTCCTGGAGGTGGAGTTGCTTATATCCGCTCAATTTCTTCTTTAGACTCAATTCAAGGAGACAATGAGGATGAGCAAACTGGTATTGAGATTATCCGCAAAGCAATTGAGTCTCCTCTTCGTACAATGGTTTCGAATGCAGGTCTTGAAGGTGCTGTAATCGTTCAGAAAATTCAAGAAGGTTCTGATGACTTTGGGTACAATGCACGTACAGGAAACTATGAGAACTTGTTTACTGCAGGTGTTATCGATCCAGCAAAAGTGAGCCGTGTTGCTCTAGAAAATGCTGCTTCTATCGCAGGTATGTTCTTAACAACAGAGTGTGTTTTGGTAGAGGAGAAATCTGAAGATCCAATGCCAGCAGCTGCTCCAGGAATGGGTGGTATGCCAGGTATGATGTAAGAAAATATTATAATACAATATCCAAAGAAGGTCTATGAATTTTTATCTATTCATAGACCTCTTTTTTTATGTCATAAAAGCTATCCGTTAACAACTCCCATGTAAATAAAGGGCTTTTCTATGCTTAACCTATTCAGATCTTCTTTTACAGATATTTATATTCGGCTTTACGAAGAGATTGTATGACTACGATTATCGATACCCTCCATACTATGACATGTCCATCTCAACCATCTAAGTTTCAATTACAAAAGATATATTATCTATCCCTTATAGAGCTAATAACGCATAATCCTTCTATTCTTTCCTCTATCACGACATTTGTTTACAACATTAATTTACATAATTAAACTACATTTGTGTTTGAAAAATAATAGGGTGAGGTGCTTCTATATACAAATGGAAGCATACATTAGGTAAAAGAAAAGAGATTATGAGAAGATTGGTTTTTATGTTTGTTATTACTCTAGTAATAACGAGCTGTTCGAACACGAGAAATATTAAGTTCGAAGAAGAGGTGATAAGAAATGGGAAGATAGTGAAAGAGGTGGTAGACATAGATTTTGTCACTTATGAAGGGGGTATCGAATCTCAATTCCTTAACAATATAACCTGTACCCAGCTTAATGGATTGAATTTCAGAGGAGGTACATTAAATGGGGTTGAAATGATTGATAAAGTCGTTCCATATGATCTATTAGCGAAAGATATCAAACCAGGTACTCCAACATACTACACAATGGTTACTGCATATCATTTTATTAAAGCATCAAGATATTATGCAAAGCTAATTTCGGATTTTCAAACTATTGATCACAAGAAATATAAGTGGGATAAAGATATCCATGTAAGTATTGCAGAAAATATGCCAATGGCGAACAATAACAGTAGATTTATTTTTTCTAAAAAACTTCCTGTTAGTCCATCTTCAATATATCACAAAGTGGGGCACCGTTTTGAGAAGTACTTAAAACAAAGTAATAATATAGTATATAAACAAAACCGATATATCGGAATAGGCATGATGGAGTATTTTACCTGCTCTTTAAATAATAGTCCAAAGATTTTTGAAGGGACCATGCCAGAAATTATGGTTAGAGATATCTCTAAGAATTATCTATTCCCAATCGATTCAGATAAATGTAGCCTCTACACTGGAATAATGTATCTTAAAACAGCATACTCAGATGTGTATAATGACGAGAACTCGTCCATGAGAAAGTATATTGATATTGTTCTTAAATCAGAAAAGGCACTAAAAAATAATATTGATACACATAGTGCAGCATGCTATATTTCACATCCACTCTGGAGTATCAGAGAATCTATCGGAGCAGAAAAAGCAGATAAATTGATAATGCATGCTTGGATTTTATTAGGAAAAGAATGTAGTGTCAATAGTACTTTCTATACTCCTAGTAAAGGAGAAAAAACTAGAGAAAATATAGAATGGTATACAGTACTTCATGCATTAACTACAGCAGACAAGATGGATAATCAGGGTAAAAACATCGAACTTATTAGAAGTTGTTTTGCAACATCTAACCTTCCAGTTGGAAAAGTAGCCAAATAATTTTTATACAAATTTTGTTTTTAGAGGTGTATTGGAATCAATCCGATACACCTTTTTAACATAAAAATATATTAAGATACATTAAGCTTAATTTATGTATAATAGGGGGAAGGAATAATTTATTTTTAAACTTTTAAGGCTAATTGATCTATATTAACAACGATCGAAACACTATTTTTTTGTATTTTTAGTGTACTCAGAATTCTGATACCTTAAATAACAAATAAAAATATAATATGGTTATTTCCCCCGAATCAACCTATCTCACGATTATTATTCCTGTATATAACGAGGAAAAAAGTCTTAAACGTGTAGAACAACAAATGCTTGAGTTCATTAACAAAACAGACAAGAAGATCGAGGTTCTTTTTGTTAATGACGGCTCCTCTGATCAAAGCCAAATATTCATCGAAGAGATATGTCAAAACTCTGTTCCTTTCAACTACATACAGCTAGAGAAAAATGGAGGGCTTAGTACCGCATTAAAGGCTGGAATAGATACTATCCAAACTCCTTTTATTGGATATATAGATGCAGACCTACAAACGTCTCCTACGGACTTCTTAAAACTTTTGGAGTATTGCGAAGAAAATGAAATGGTCACAGGTATTCGTATTAAAAGAAAAGATACAAAGGTAAAAGTACTTTCTTCTAAAATTGCCAATAAATTGAGAAGATGGATTACCAACGACGGAATCACAGATACGGGATGCCCTTTGAAAATACTCCAAAATGATACAGCGAAAAGAATACCTTTTTTTAAAGGAATGCATCGCTTTCTTGCAGCACTAGTGATTCTACAAGAAGGAAAAGTGAAAGCCATAGATGTATCCCATTTCGAAAGAATCGAAGGCGAGGCAAAATATCATCTTTGGAATAGATTAGTTGGCCCATTCGTTGATCTTATCGCCTTTTCTTGGATTAAACGTAGATATATCCGTTATAAAATTAAATCATCAAGTATCAATAACAAACAAGAAACGAGATGATTCAATTCATTTACGATATCATCCAACAAGATCAATGGTATATCTTTGCGATTGGCCTTGTTGGAAATATATTATTCTCATCTCGTGTCCTTATTCAATGGTTTCTCTCAGAAAAAAGTGGAAAATCCGAATCCCCTACCGTTTTTTGGCATATTAGCCTTTGGGCCTCCTTTACATTCCTTATATATGGAATATTAAGAAAGGATCTAGCAATTGTTATGGGACAACTTATGGTATATTTCATCTATATCCGAAATATTCAAATTCAAAATAAATGGAGAGAGATCTCTAAGTTTTTTAGAATCTCATTCCTCATTGCTCCATTTGTGATTATCTCCTATATTTCAATCTGTCAAAAAGGGCTTTTCTATAATATTATATCAAATGATGAAATACCTTTTAAACTTCTTATCTGGGGATCATTAGGTCAGTTTGTATTTGTTTTTAGGTTCTTCTTTCAATGGATCGTATCAGAAGAAAAAGGGAAGTCCGTTCTACCTCTTGGCTTCTGGATTATTAGCCTTTCTGGTTCTTTGATCATAATATCTTATGCTGTTTATAGAAAAGATATCAACCTAATCTTAGGACAAATTGCTGGTACTTTTGTATACTTCCGTAATATCGTCATCAATATTAAAGGTAAAGGTCTTTTCCAATCCTAGTAGAACGACAAAAAATCATTTATTAGTAAATATCGTTTGTTAAAAAAGACAAATAATTATGTGGATTGTCTATATTTTACACTGCCAAACATTACTATTATGTTAATTTATTTTCTAGATTTGCAATTATTAATTATACTTTTTAGACATCTAACCGTAAAGAACTATATATGAATAGGATTTTTACTCTATTGGCGATCAGCTTAATTGCGCACCTATATGGGTTTTCTCAGGATGGATTTATTTCTGCGAATAGAAGAAAACAAGGATCTATCCAACAAGACTACACTCCTGTTATTAGATCAAACCAATCTAGGAGTAAAACGACTGTAGATATTGACCTGTCACAATGTAAATACCATTCAGTTCCATTCCAAAACAACTCCAATTGGGTTTTTCTACAACTGAAAGATTTCCATTATATCCATCTTGCGGGAGCTCCAGCTGTACCCACAAAGCAATTTGTATTCGAAGTTGATAAAGACTTTGAGATGCAGTACAATACAGGTGATTATGTAGATCACAACAACCTTCTAGTTCATCCAATTAAAGAAGATGATGTTGATACAGAAGGGGTCGAGAGCATTCCTGCCTATATAAACAAAGAGATATATTCTAAAAATGAGTTCTATCCAAAAGAAGTTGTCAAAGTACAGAATGTACAGAAGTCTCATGGAAAAACATATGTAACCATACGTATTAATCCTATACAATACAATCCAGTTTTAAAAAGAGTTCGTTTTTATAGTCACTTATCGTTCTCTTTAAAAGGGACAAAGACAAATACTAAAAAGAAAAGTGATGACGGAGCAGCGGACATCACTCCCAATTATCTGATTGTCACAAACGATAAATATCTAAATGCTGCAAAAAAACTTGCGAATTGGAAAGCGCTCCAAGGTTTTAATACAAAAGTTATATCGAAAGAGAAATGGAGAACTAAAGAGGTCAAAAATGCAATCCATAATAAATATAATAACGACCCCAATAAATTAGATTATTTTCTTATTATTGGTGATTATGAAGATGTACCAGGTGAACTTTATGATAAAGTTTACAAAGGAAAGACAACAACTTATGCTTCAGACCTATATTACTCATGTGTAGATGGAAAGGACGATTATACTTCTGACATTTCGCATGGACGAATATCATGTAGGTCAATAAAAGAAGCACACACAATTGTCGATAAAATTATAAAATATGAAAAAACTCCTGTAGATAATGATAATTTCTATAATACAGCTTTATGTTGTGCTCAATTTCAAGATAGCGAAGGATCCGAGAAGCCTGATGGTGAAGCATGTAGAAGATTCTGTCAAACAAGTGAAGAAATAAGAAACTATCTAACACAAGAACAAGGCTATACTGTTCATAGGGTCTATTATACTAAGCCAGGGAACAAACCAATGAGATGGAATAATGGTTCTTATGGAGATGGTTCTTTAATACCACAAGAACTTCGTAGAGATTTTAACTGGAGTGGAGACTCTGAAGATATAAAAAGAGAAATCGAAGAAGGATGTTTCTTTGTTCTACATCGTGATCATGGATACAGTGGTGGAAGTGGTTGGGCTCATCCAACATTTACAACAAGAAATATTCCTCATCTTGAAAATGGAGATCTTCTTCCTGTAGTTTTCTCTATGAACTGCCATACAGGAGAATTTAAATTAAAAGAGTGCTTTGCAGAGAAATTCTTAAAACATGATAAAGGAGGGGCTGTTGGTGTTTTTGCTGCTTCAAACTTTAGTTTTAGTGGATACAACGATGCTCTCGCTTGTGGAATGGTGGATGCACTATGGAACAATCCTGGACTCACTCCTAGAATCGGTCATAGTCCCAATAAAGCAAATGTAGCGGGACACTTAGATCATGTCGAAAGAATGGGAGATATTTTGAACCAAGGGCTTCTTAGAATGCAAGAGAACTACTACAGTGGTGGTAGTGGTGACATATACACACATAGACTTTTCCACTACTTTGGAGATCCAACCATGAAGATGTGGACACAAAAACCTACTGCTATTACTGCGACTTTTGACAAAACGATACCACTAACATCTCGTAATTTAAAGATAAAAGATCTCGAAGAAGGGGAAGCTACGATAACATTAGTTCAAAATGGAAAAATAATTGCTTATAAGAAGAAAGATAAAAATCAAAACAGTGTAAATCTCGTTATTGAAAACATCTATCCTCAATACAGACTTTATATTGGAATTTTCGCTACTAATAAGATTCCTGTTGTGCAAGAGATTACTGTATCAGGAAATGATCATAAACCTATTGCAGATTTTTCATATACGACTTCTGGACAATCAATACAAGATGATAACGCTCCAAGCAAATTCTTTTTTGAGAACCGCTCAACCTATATACCAAACTCTTTTGAATGGTCCTTCAGTCCAGATAATGTAGAATATCTAGAGGATACAAACGCGGCCTCAGAGGATCCAGTTGTTCGCTTTCCTGGTAGTGGTGACTATTATGTAACACTTAGAGCAACCAATGAAAATGGTAGTACAACCAAGGCAATTAGTATTCCCATTAGAGTCTGTGGTGTAAAACTATGTCGAATTCCACACATTCAGAGTAACTTCTACAATTTTAACAATTTCACAATAGGAAGTTTCAGTTTTGATAGTCCGGACAGTTGGAGTGAACCTGCATATATATCAAACGTAACCAAAGGGGTTGCTTATGTCGAGAAAGGAAGTAGACAAGCTTTTAGCATCTCTTCAAAGAGCTCAAGAATGAAATATAATATCTATATCGATTTCAACAACGATGGACTTTATACTTCAGAGGAAAAAATGTTTGAAAGCAAAGGGAAAGAGACTAAAGATTGTACAGGTACAGTGACAATACCAAACCAAAATATAGTCACCAATACACCATTACGTATTCGTGTTTCTCAATATCGAGATGAGGTCTCTATTGACCCTTGTAAAGATAGACGAATGGGGCAAACACAGGACTATAGTATTGTAATAAGTAGCGGAAAAGTGACCTCAAAAATAACCTCAATTATTAGTACACCAGAGGATGTATCTGTTCATTGTGAAATAGAAAATGGATATAATATTAAGAACAAAGGGGTCATGTATGCAATAAACCCATCTTTTGAATCTCCTATTACAGTGAATAGCGAATCTAATAACATTCAATATGTTCTTACTTTTACTCAATTAAAAGAGGCAACTACATACTATTTTAAATCTTTCTGTGTTAGTAACAATAAAACATCATATAGTGATGTAAGGGAGGTTACAACTCCATACAAAACTCCGAAAGAGGACCCAACAAAATTGGAAGCTTTAAACTTAGATTATAATTCTGTCAAACTCAATTGGGAGAACCCTTCCGCTCTTCCTCAGAAGCTTTGGGTCATTGGGTCTACAAGAGGGGCATCATCAATCATTACTCCGAATCCATACTCTAAAAAGTCTGATTATGATGTATGTGAAATAATCGATGGAAACAAAAAAGAGCTTGTTCTAACCGAATTAGCCCCAAATACCAAATACACATTTAGACTCTATCCTTGCAATAATAAAGGGGAGAATACACGATTTCTTACAGAGAATAACCCAGAGGTTGAAATTAACACACCTTGTAAAAGTTCATTCCCTCTTCTATTATTTTACAATGGAGATCCGACATTGATTGAGAGTACAAAGTTTAATACCATTCAAAACAGAACCCCTAGAGAGAAGAGTGGAGGAAACTTTCATCTTTTTGAAGACTATAAGACAAGCCTTGAATCAGGAGAGAAATACCATTTAGAGATAATGGTTAACCATCCAAATAATAGGAAATACTATGCAAAAGCTTGGATCGACTGGAATCAAAACAATCAATTCGAAGAGACCGAAGGTTACCTATTAACTCAGGAAAAAAGTAAGATATATTCAACAGAAATAAAGGTTCCTGAATATGTAAATAAAGGAGAGTCTTTTCTAAGAATTGTATACGCAACAGCAGAAACTCAAGAGCACATTGTTTCGGATGGAATTAATCAGAACGAGAACGGAATGGTAGAGGAGTATCCAATAACATTTCAAAAGGGAGCAATCCATACCTCAACTACAAATGGGTTAGAAAGAATGGGAGCGTCAATATATCCTATTCCTGTTGAAACAGAGCTAACATTGACAATTGAGGACACAATCAATCAAGATGCTTTTTACTCCCTTTATAACTCAAACGGAGAGTGTTTAACCAAACAGAATATTACAAATCAAACAACTAAAATACCTATCAATCTACCTTCGGGGATCTACACTATTACATTAAATAATAATGGAATCGCTGGATCGCAAAAGATTATCATAAAATAATACCACTTGTTTATTATAAAAGGAAAGCGACACCCAATCATAAGTGTCGCTTTTCTTTTTAATTATATCCACTTAACCAATTTAAGATCTAACCTATTGGCTAGCATTGAATTTGAAGGATATATACGTATACCATAATTATATGTCCCTGGTTTATCTAGGTTCAAAGACAATTCATAATGAGTAAATGGAGATTCTTTAAGTGTTTCATTAATCTTGAAAAGATCTTTAGACACAATCTTTGGATTCTCCTCAATGGTAGCAATTACTAATTCGACATTTACATCATCAGGTTGCAACTCTTTAAGATCGAGACTAACACGTGACACATATTCATGTCCCATGATATATGAATTTCTTATTCCATCCTCGAAATCCACATTTACCACCTCAATGATATCCCAATTTGAAATCACCTTTGTTTTCCACTCAACAAGATCCGATACAACCTGACGATCGTTAGCCTCCAACATCTCTTTACGATCTTTCATTGGAAGATAAAATCGATGGTTATAATCACTCACCATTCTACTCATCGTAAAATGAGGAACCACCTCTGCATAGGAATTCTTGATATACTGAACCCAACGATGAGGAACATCATGTTCATCTCGATAATAGTATGCAGGAACAATTTCATTCTCTATAATATTATAGATAGTATCAGCATCTAACTCATCTTGATAGTTTTGATTCTCATAAGCACGCTCTTCAGGAAGAGCCCATCCTGCCTCAGGGCGGTAACCTTCGCACCACCAACCATCTAAAACAGAAAAATGTAACGTTCCATTCATTACCGCTTTTTCTCCACTAGTTCCAGAAGCTTCTAATGGGCGCGTTGGAGTGTTCATCCAAACATCAACACCCTGAACTAACTTCTTAGCCACCTCCATATCATAGTTTTCTAAGAAAATAATCTTTCCTATAAACTCTTTTCTTTGAGACACTTCATGGATAAAACGAATTAGATCTTGTCCTGCTTTATCTGCGGGATGCGCTTTCCCTGCAAAAAGTAGTTGTACTGGACGAGAAGGATTGTTTACGATTGCATTTAATCGATCTATATTTCTAAAAAGCAGGTGTGCTCTCTTATAAGTAGCAAAACGACGAGCAAACCCTATCGTTAATGTATTCGGGTTAAATTTGTGAAGGATATTACTAACCAAACTCGGATCAATAGTACCATTTACAGTATGCGATGCCACACGTCGTTGGATATCATCAAATAAAAGAGATTTCAGCTTTAATTTAGTTTGCCAAATATCCGAATCATGAACTCGATAAATTTGACTCCATATATTTGACTCCTGCTCTTCGCTATAGTTACTAATATCTATAGGTTCTTTTTCTGAACGCAGCTTTTTATGAATTGTCTTCCACATTGGATTAGTCCATGTTGGATAGTGAACACCATTAGTTACAAAACCGATATTCGTAAGCTCTTCTGGGCTATATCCAGGAAAAAGAGGTGCTAGTAGGTCTCTACTTACTTCTCCATGCAGTTTACTCACGCCATTAATATTGTTTGACATGTTAGATGCAAGGTAACTCATATTAAAATGATCCTCGTGAGGATGAGCCTTTCCAAATGATAATAACTGTTCAAAACTAATTCTCAATTTAGAGGCGTAGTTATAGAAATAAGTACGGAATAGATCTACATGAAATGAATCATGTCCTGCAGGAACAGGAGTATGTGTTGTAAATAGATTGGTTGCCTTTACCAACTCTACAGCTTCTTGAAAAGACAAATGTTCTTCACTAAGATAATTAACGATTCTTTCCAAACAAATAAAAGCAGCATGTCCCTCATTACAATGATAAATATCTGAATTCACCTTTGCTCTATGAAGTGCCTTTATACCCCCTATACCAAGAACGATCTCCTGCTTAATACGATTCTCATTATCCCCTCCATATAGATGGTGAGTAATAGGGCGATCATACTCCTCATTTGCCTCAAAATCTGTATCTAATAACATAAGAGAGATCGATCCGACCTTGGTTTCCCATACACGAATAAACACCTTACGATCTGGAAAATCTACACTTACAATAATCCACTCACCGTTTTCATCATAAAGAGGTTTCACAGGGATTTTAGTAAAAGTCTCCTCTTCATAAACAGCATTCTGTTCTCCTTTGCCATTGATGACCTGGGTAAAGTACCCATAGCGATATAGTAGCCCCATACCTGTCATATTCACATTCAAATCAGAACACTCTTTGAGATAATCTCCAGCCAATACCCCCAATCCACCGGAATATATTTTCAAACTAGCATGTAGTCCAAACTCCATACTAAAATATGCAATTGAAGGGCCAATAGGTTTTTCCCTCTTGTATATGTATTCATCTAAACGAGCCTCAACCTTTTTCATCTGAAGATTAAACTCATGATCATTAGACAACTCTTTTAATCGATCTAATGGCACTTCTTGAAGTAATACTATTGGGTTCTTATTGCAACGATACCATAGATCTGCGTCAATAGATTCAAACAAATCTTGGGCATCATCATTCCATGTCCACCAAAGATTATTTGCTATTTTCTTCAGAGGAGTAAGCTCCTCAAAAAGCTCCGATTCAATTACAATCTTTTTCCAAATAGGCATTGACTGTTGGTTCGCACCTAGTAGTGAGTAATTTTCCATAACTTAGTAATTTGACCATAAAGCGATCTCTCCCAAAAGAAAGATCGCTTACATTATTTAGGTGTTTCTTTTTATTTATAAGATTATAATTGTGCTTCAATAATCTTTTTCAAACCAGCAATTCCCTCTACTAGTTTTTTCTCAGGTGTATCTTTCTCTAACTGGATCTTAAAATCATTCAGCACATTCATATAATTGATAAAAGCATCATAAGGAGAGTCATAAGGATTCTCCTTCATTTGTATCTCTCCGTCAGAGAACCATTTGGTGCTCATATATCTAAAATGATCAGATGATTGAATATAGTTCCAAATCTCTAACATCTCTGCATTACCTGATTCTTGCAATAAAGGAGCAATATCATATAGTTTATTTAAGGCTTCATTTTGAAGATCATTTCCCATCCAAGATGAGAGATCCCTCTCTTCATCACTCCATGATATTGGGTAAGGAACATGTACTGAAGAGATTGTCTGTAAGCGATCAATTACATTGGATGGAGTATCAAACTCCAATACCTTATCAGATACAACCAAATCAACGAAAGAGTCTACAAAATCATATATACCACTCTCTTTGTTATTTTGTTTACCAATCGTCTCATAATCGAAACAAATATTATATATCTCCTCAGTATCTCCAGAAGATTTTATCCACGACACATATTTCTCTGGTGTCAATGGATATTCGCTCCATTCCGTATTAGAAAACTTAAAACGGATATCATCACTAAGCTTATAATTGCGTAGTAATATTTTCAACCTAGGATTTAAAGAATTACAGTATACGAAATTTGGACTCTTCCATCCTAAAACATGTTTCGCTCCCTCTGTAATCATTCCATCAAATCCCATAGAAGCAACAACTGAACCAATTTCGTCCGAATAGATCAGTTCACTATTTCGAAACACCTTCGGTGTCTGTCCAAAAAGAGATTCTATCTTTGAACGATGTTGTTCAACCTGACGTTTAAACTCATTCTCATCTTTAACTGAAGACAACGAGTGCGCATAGGTCTCAGCCAAAAATTCAACACATCCTGTCTCTACCAATTCTTTAAAAGAATCGATTACCACTGGACAATATTTCTCAAACATCTCTATTGTCGTACCCGATATAGAAAATGCCACTTTAAAATTACCATCATGTGTTTCAATAAGTCTCTTCAACCTATCATTATTAGGAAGGTAGATTGAAGAAGCCATGTTCTGTATTTCACTTTCATTATGGTAGTCATCAAAATAGTAATGATCGTTTCCAATATCAAGAAAGCGATATTTACGTAAATTAAATGGGTGGTGTATTTGAAAATATAGTGAGATCTTTTTCATATCAATTCTTCTTAAGCGTTGGCTAATTTTAAGGTGTATTCATAAACTTTCTTTACATGTTCTGCAGACTTCTTCCACTCTAATCCATCCACTTCAAGACGACCATATTTCTTAAACATACTTGGAAGCGAAGGATAACTAATGATACCATGGATAGCATCAGCAAGTGCATTGACATCCCAAAAATCTACTTTAATTGCATGTTTAAGAACTTCAGCCACCCCAGATTGTTTAGAGATTATCACTGGCACATCTGCTTGCATTGCCTCAAGAGGAGATATACCAAATGGTTCCGATACAGAAGGCATCACATAGACATCGCTGATACGCAACATATCAAATACTTCTGCTCCTTTTAGAAAGCCTGTAAAGTGAAATTTATCGGTAATACCTAATTGGGCCGCACGAGTAACCATCTTATTCATAAGATCTCCATTTCCAGCCATCACAAATCGCACATTATCGGTATGCTCTAAAACCTTATATGCTGCTTCGATAAAATATTCAGGCCCTTTTTGCATCGTGATACGTCCTAGAAAGGTCACAATCTTTTCATCCACTCCTTTCTTTATGGAAAGATCTTTCTTTTCAATAGGCTCTACTGCATTATAAACAGTCTCCACCTTATTCGGATCGATCCCATATTTTTCGATCACAATATTGCGCGTCAAATTACTGACCGTAATAATACGGTCAGCAGCTTCCATACCTTCTCTTTCAATCGCATAAACCTTAGGATTCACACTCCCTCCACTTCGATCAAAGTCAGTAGCATGAACATGAATAACTAATGGTTTTCCAGATGCTTTTTTTGCTTCAATACCAGCAGGATACGCCAACCAATCATGCGCATGAATAATATCAAAGTCGTTATCTTGTGCAATTGCTCTTGCAACCAACGAGTAACGATATATCTCTTGAATAAGATCAGCTCCATATTTACCAGTAAATTCTAGACAACCCTCTTCATTTGTCTCTACTAGTTTCGATTGAGCTTTGATCTTTTTCTGAGTAATTTTATAAAACTCCTCTTCACCCACATAGGGAATCAAGTTTGACTGAACTTCATAGAAGTCAATCTTCTTTTGTACATCTTCAAAAGTTATATTTCTATGTGCAATAGCAATATCTCCTGCACCAATAATCTTATCCACCTTCGTTGTATCCTCATCTCCATAGGCTTTTGGCACAACAAAAGTTACATCTACATCGCTAAAATTGGCTAACCCTTTGGTTAATCCATAACTTGCTGTTCCAAGACCACCACTAATATGAGGTGGAAATTCCCAGCCAAACATCAATACTTTCATAAATATCTTTTAAACAGATGTAACTTCATATTTATATTCCACTTCTCTTATCTCTTTTGCAGCTAGTAGTAGTGAGTTAACAGACCAAGCTTGAGATATAGCCCCTGATGGTTCATAAGGAGGGTTTCCACTATAAACTTCAGATATAGAACCAACACAGTGTTGATTTAATTCTTTCTGATACTCATTAAGAATCGATTTGCAGAAAGATATCCCACCTTTCTTATGGACTCTTAAATATGACTTAACAAATAGAGCAACAAGCCAAGGGTGAGCATTTCCTTGATGCATTGCCAATGACCGTTTATCTTGAGTTCCTTTAGAGTCTCCCTTATAACGACTATCTTTAGGGCTAAGTGAACGAATACCTTTTGGGGTGAGCAACTCTTTCTTAACGCAGCTAAGAACTTTCTTCTCCACCTCTCTTGTGACCGGGCTACAATCCAATGAAACTGCAATCAACATATTGGGTCGAACAGACCAGTCTTTTGTTCCATCCAATGAAATATTATCAGCAAGATACCCTTTCTCTTCACTCCAAAACATATCTCTAAATGATCTCTTAACCAACGGAGACAACAGTTCTAGTTCCTTATATACAGAAGATTCATCAGCCAGTTTTGAAAGATATTGGGTATATCTAATTGCATTGTACCACATTGCATTCACCTCTACAGGAAATCCATTTCTTGGTGTTACTGGAGCTCCTTGAACCATTGCATCCATCCAAGTAAGAGGCACTGAACCATCACCTCCTGAGATCAATCCATTAGAATGCATTTTAATATCATGAAGTGTACCTTCTCTGAAAGCACGAATTATCTCCAACATATATTTACCATATTTCTTCCAAATACGAGCAGGATCGTCAGTAACTTTCTCGAGTTTTTGTAAGGCAACAAAGAAATACATTGAAGCATCCATGGTATCATAAATATATCTACCAACTCCCCAATATTTAGGGAATAATCCTTTAGATAATTTCTTTACCTGAGTATCAAGAATATTTTCAATAACAGATACAGTCGTATCATTTTCCAACATACCAGGAATAGATACGAAAGTTTGGGTCACGACTCCATCATACCATGGATATCCTGCGCTAAGGTCCATCCTATTCTTTCTCTTTACAAGAAACTGGTTTGAAGCATTGGTCAGGTACGAGTGAAAAGAGTCTCGTTTTTTTCGTTTATGTAGTTCTTTCCTAAAAAGAGTCTCTATATTTTCAGGATAAGCCATCTCTTCAAGAGAACATGAAAAATAGACACTTTCTCCTTTTTGAATAGGTACCTCAAAGTATCCAGGAACAAAAAGGTCTTCATGATAGTCATAACCTCTCTCTTTCTCTTTGGTATACTCAATATTTTTGTACCAATCAGGGATCTCTATAAACTCATTCTTTTTTGACAGTTGAAGAAAGAGTTCGGGATAACTTTCATACAACTTATGTGTTGTCCCCTGGACTGTATTTCCATGTCGTTTTTCTGCATAAAGATTCTCTTTGGAGAGATCGTGTACACATCGAAATGCCAAGAAAGGTCGGAAACGTAGCGTCGTATCCGAATGTGCATCCTCAAGTGTATACTTTACAATCAGTTGATCTGTATTCTCTATTAACAGACGCTCCATCGAAAGCACAACTCCTCCAACTCTATAAGTAGTCTTAGGTATTGTATCAATAGAAAAATCGCGAATATATTTATGTCCTTTCGGCTCATAAAATCCACCTGGATATTTATGAATTCCTAGATTAAATTCTTCTCCATGCTGAATAATCGTTGTATCTAATGATGATAACAGGACATGTTTATTTCCATCTAGTTCATCTAGCTGGCAAACAAACAATCCATGATACTTTCTTGTATTACAACCTGTAAGAGTTGTGCAAGAGTAAGTACCTGACTTGTTCGTTCTTAGAATCTCCTTTGACAAAGAGTGTTCTAGATTAACAAGTTGATACTTATCAAACTTAAGATAGTTCATACTTATAAGATTTTAGTGTGGTGGTTAGTGCACTCTTTTTATAAAAAAAGCACTTTGTTATTCTCATAAAGTTAAACTAACTATCTATAAAGATGAAATTATTCAGTTTTTTTTTAATTAAATTGATGAATAATATCAGAAAAATCAATCTCCGGATATATGGAAGACAACTCCTCAATTCTACTCAAAAGTCTGGATACAAACACTTTATACTCATTTCCATTGGGATTTATAGGTCGATGAGATGCAGACATTACTATTTTGTTAATCTTCTGCATAAGAACACGCGTTTCCTCTGTTATATGACATTTTAAGAAATGATCCCAAATATAATCAACTGCCAAGTCAGAAGGGTGAACCATATCTTTGGCATAAAAACGATAATCTCTTAAATCATCCATCATGATCTCATATGCAGGATAATAACCAATATTTTTCTTGCTATAACCTTCAATCAGACGATCGATGGACAATAAAAGGACTGATTTACTCCGTTGGTTCCCCACAGCTCCATCTCTCAGATGTCGAATTGGACTCACTGTGAAAGTAACCTGAATATTTGGATTAACCGCCCATACTCTTTTAAGTATGTCGGCCCAATTCATAACCACTTCACTTGGGGATAACCTAAACCGTTTAAACTCTTTTTCGGGTTGTTTATGACAGTTTCCAACAATAGAACCTGTTGATTTCCTTTCATATATATAAGAAGTACCAAAGGTTATAAACAGGTGTTGACACTTCTTTATATACTCATGCGCTTCTACAATTGTTCGATTAATTAGATCCAAACACTCCTGCTTCGAAACTCTATTAAAATCACTATGAAACTCAAAACTTCCATAACTATTCCCAAACCATTCGATATCCTCTTCTTCTAAAGTTCTACCATCCACAATGCGTTCTAAAGCAGAAGCCAAAGAGCTTGGGTTGTATAGAATTCCTAAAGGATTAACCATTGTATCGAATTTAACTCTCTTTAAACGATCTCCTATGTTATTTGTGAAGCAAGACCCCAACATCATTATTCTATCCCCATAACGTAGCTCTTTGGGGGCTTCAATAGGGTCTATAGTGGTTCTAAAATCTTTAAATTGACTCATCTATCCAGTGATTAATATATTTAAAAATTGTAGCACATTCCTCAGAGTAGAGGAGATGATGCGCCGTTTTATCAAAACCTTTAAATGTAGTATTTGAATTAAATAAAGCCAACTTTCTACTAAGATCCGCCGAAGTCACTCTATCTAATAATCCATGAACAATTAATATCTGATCATCTAAAGAGTTTTTTTGTAATAAGTCTTTCCCATAAGCTTGAGCTTGATAGAAAGTATCGGTGGAGATATTATAATGCAGATAAGGATCGGGATTATTTCTTTTGAGGTCTTCTAGTAGTTTGATCTTTCTTGGAACAATCAAATGTAATCCCCTTTTATTTAAAAAAGAACTAATGTACGATGCCAAACAATAAAAACGTCCATTCAATTGAAGCCATGGTCCAGTAACTACTGTTGCTGCAACCACACTATTTTTCTTTTGCTTCAAATATGATAAAACGATATTTCCACCAAGACTATGACCATAAAGAACCACCGGGATCGAAACGTATCTCCTCTTTGACAGTTCGAACAAACGATCTATTAATAAAAATAATGACTCATAAGACCCAATATCTCCACGCATGCCTAGAGACAATCCATGACCTGGCAAGTCAAAGCAATAAATAGCGTATCCATTCTCCACAAATTGATCAAGCCAATCTCTATAAAGATTCGTATAGACACCTAATCCATGAACAAATATCATCACCTTCTCTGGACAACGATCTTCAGAATAAAGTAAGTAGGAATAGATGGAATTTGTTAACTCTATTTTTTCTTTCTGAATAGAGGCTGGAGTACTCATAGTTCTATTTTGACTTATTACATCTGTAAAAATACAGAATTTAATAGTAGTATCCCTTATAAATAAAAAAGAGAGTATTCGTAACTTCTCAGGTTATTTTAAGAAGTATCAATAGTATAAAGCTCAGAAGAGGCTTATTTAGCATGCATTGTTGATAAAAACAGGTTCTTTTGTTGAGCTCTTTTCAAACGTTGGAGGGTAATCCTAATAAAAGCGATCATATTTGTTGACTTCGCACTGATCATAAACAATTGTTACCGTTCAGTTTGTCGCGGTTGCAACAGGACGTGAGATCTCTAGTGATAAATATTCTTTGACTAATTTATTCTAATAGCTACAGTTTAATTTTGGACATTCTCTGTCATTATCTCGATTGCCCTATCATTAGTTGGCCTTATATCATATTTCTGTGAGATAGTACTTCAATTTTGCTAATGGCCTCCTTTAGATTTGGAGTTCCCTCCAACCCCCTTGCCAATCACCAATCTTTCCTATCAACTCGGCACATACTGAGACTTGCACTCAACAAACCATACAGAAATAAAAAAGGCTGTCGGATTTCTCCAACAGCCTCGTTCATCTAGCATACAACAAATTGGAAGCTTGTATATACACTAGACAGTTGACCCACCAGGGCTCGAACCTGGACTCTTCTGAACCAAAATCAGATGTGTTGCCAATTACACCATGGGTCAATCATGTTCGCCTTATTTCTTTAAGACGATGCAAATAAAATATGTTTTGGATTAACTTCAAAATTTTGAAGACAAAAAAATCAAACTTTTTACAACCATCCCTGATTTCCAAAAAGTTAACCGAACACTTTTTTTTACATAAATCCTAATTCCAAACGAGCCTCTTCAGACATCATTGATTTATCCCATGCTGGCTCAAAGGTAAGTTCTACTTTCGCCTCTTTAATTCCCTCTGCTTTCTCTGATGAATATTTCACATCTTCTAAAATCATATCGGCAGCAGGGCAGTTGGGTGCAGTAAGTGTCATCACAACAATTGCAACATCATCTTTCACATCCACACTGTATATCATACCAAGATCATACACATTCACTGGAATCTCTGGATCATATACCTCCTTTAGATTATCTATAATCTCATCTATTCTTTTATCCATAACTTCATTTTTAAACATTCATCTTTCTATCATAAGCCATTGCATACAGCCTCATCTGTTTAACCATAGACAAAAGACCATTAGAACGAGTTGGTGAAAGATGTTGGGTTAAACCAATCTTTTCAATAAAATATAACTCAGAATTTAAAATTTCTTTAGGGGTTCTATTTTCATAAACTTTCAATAAAAGCGACACCAAGCCTTTCACTATTATTGCATCACTCTCACCATCAAAATGTATTCTTCCCTCTTCAAAAGTAGGATAGAGCCATACTCGACTTTGACACCCCTTGATAAGATAATTGTCCACCTTATACTTTGGATCAATATCCTCCAATTCGTTTCCCATCTCAATAAGATTGGCATATTTATCCATCCAATCATCGAACAAAGAAAACTCCTCTATTATCTCGTCTTGTACTTCGCTTATTGTTTTCATTATTGTATATCTCTTATAACCTATTTGAATAATCTATATCACAAAATTATAAAAAGTATTGGGCATTATGAACTATACAAACATCTGTTGAATGCGTAACAGTGCTTCATAGAAACGATCCACCTCTTCTTTGGTGTTATATGGGGCTAAAGATGCACGAGTAACCCCTTGTACATCGAAATGATCCATAATTGGGTCAGCACACAAACGGCCAGTTCGAACAGCAAATCCTAATTGGTCTAACAGAGTCCCTAAATCGAAATGGTGCACACCATCAATTGCAAAGGAGATAATTCCTACTTTATTATCAGATGTACCAAAAAAGCGTATTCCTTCAATGTTTTTTAACTTCACCATAGCGTATTGAAACAACTCCAATTCCCAGGCAACTAGATTACTCTTTCCATAAGAATCAACAAAATTAAGAGCAGCTCCCAAACCTATCACATCAGTATAATTCGGTGTTCCAGGCTCAAATTTATATGGAAGAACATTAAACGTAGTCTCTTTGAAAGTGACCGTTTCAATCATCTCCCCTCCTGTCATAAATGGAGGCATACGTTCTAAAATCTCTTTCTTCCCATACAAAGCACCTGTTCCAGTAGGTCCATAATATTTATGACCAGAAAAGACATAAAAATCACAATCTAGCTTTTGTACATCTACTTCACAGTGTCCAACACCTTGTGCCCCATCAATTAGTACATAAGCTCCGTACTCATGTGCTTTACCAATAATATATTCGATAGGATTTATTGTACCCAAAACATTTGATGCATGATTAACTGCCACGATCTTTGTTTTATCAGAAAGCAAGTTCTCGAACACATCCAATTTCAATTCCCCTTTCTCATTAAAAGGAATGACTTTTAGAACAGCCCCTTTTCTTTGACACAACATCTGCCAAGGAACAATATTTGCATGATGTTCAAGTTCAGAAACGAGTATTTCATCTCCCTCATTAATCCATATCTCACCTAATGAATAGGAAACCAAATTGATAGATTCAGTCGTTCCTTTCGTAAAAACAACCTCTTCACGACAAGATGCGTTCAATATCTTAGTGACTTGATCTCTGACCGCTTCATAAGCAACAGTTGCCTCCGCAGCCATCTTATGTGTTCCTCGATGAATATTACCATTCACCTTCATCATATATCGTTCAACAGCATCCAAAACGCAACAAGGTTTCTGGGTAGTTGCTGCATTATCAAAATAAACTAGATCTTTCTTAGGGTAGATCTGTTGATCCAAGATAGGGAAATGACTTCTAAATTCTTGAACATCAAAACTCATAATATAAAGCTTATTAAAAAAGGCATCCCAATACATTCATAAAACGTATGAGATACCTTTCTATATTATAATTAAACCTAAAAAAATAGGCCAAGAATGTCGTAAAAGTGTAATCTCAACAATTCTACTAAGTAAAATTAAGAGTTACAATCAATAGCACACGAATCACAAGGAGATTCCTCTCCGCGTAGACGACGTTCAAGCAATTGATCAATACGATCTCTCAATGCATCGATACGTAAGTTTGTCAACACATCATGGGCAAAGGCAAAGATCATCATCAAACGAGCTTCATCTTCTACAATACCACGTGAACGAAGATAGAACAATGCCTCTTCATCAATTTGACCAACTGTAGCACCATGGCTACACTTTACATCATCATTATCAATAATAAGCTGTGGCTTACTATTCATCTTAGCTGTATCTGTCAAAAGCAAACTATTGTTCTGTTGGAAAGCAGCTGTTTTTTCAGCATAAGGCATCACATTAATACACCCCGTAAATACACCTTCTGACTCTCCAGACATCACATTTTTGTAAACCTGTTTGCTATTACAGTACGGTTTACTATGATAGATCGTAGTAAAATTATCAATATGTTGATGTTGGTCTGCTACTGAGATACCATACATACTTGCATTCGCATTCTCACCATTAAGGTTGATTGTAAGATTATTACGAACCAATCCTCCATGAAGCACCACCGCATGAGTCAATACATTACTATTCTTATGCTGCTCAATGTTAATGCCACACAGATTCACTGTTTGGTCACTCTGATTCTGAACATTATACATATCCATAGAAGCATTCTCTTTGACCAACACCTCTGTCATATTACTGAAAACAAATGAATTGGAAGTCAATGTATGGTCACAAACAGCCACTTTTATCTGACTATTTGGTTCAAGAATGACCACATTACGCTGTGAGCAAAGACGATCTTCTTTTGACGAAAGTAAATTAATCACTTGAAGTGGTCGCTCCAATACGACTCCCTTGTCGACGTGAATAAAGATACCATCCTGTGCAAACATCGTATTCAATGCCAATACTGGATCTTTAGAACTATCCGTATATTTTCCTAATACCTCTAAAACTTTATCTGTATGGTTCTTCACAGCATCTTTCATGCTACAAACAGTTACCCCTTCAGGCAATCCTTCATGCTGGTTGTGTGTATAATACCAGCCATTTACAGCTAAAATATTATATGTCTCAAGGTCAGGCACATCACATTGAAATACCTCCTCAATATTCACTATAGCCTCTTCTGGAGAAGTTACGACTTCCCAAGTCTTTTCAAAAACTTCAGTAAGACTAGTATATTTATAGTTCTCAACCTTTTTTGATGGTACACCTTGAGATAGAAAAGCCTCTAATGCTTTTTCTCTGTGTATATTCATCAAATCAGAAGAACTTTTTGCAATTGCATCACTCTTCTTCTGATACAGATCATGAAGTAGAGATGTTGCAGTATTTAAAGCTTTGTTGTCGCTCATAAGGCTTACTCTCCCATCTCTTCTTTAATCCAATCGTATCCTTTTTCTTCTAACTCAAGTGCCAACTCTTTTCCAGCAGTCTTCACAATACGTCCCTTATACAAAATATGTACATAATCAGGAACAATATAGTCTAATAATCGCTGATAGTGAGTTACAACAATCGTTGCATTATCTTTTGTTTTCAACGCATTCACACCATTTGCAACCACACGAAGTGCATCAATATCCAAACCAGAATCAGTCTCATCTAGAATAGATAGTTTAGGTTGAAGCATTGCCATCTGAAAAATCTCATTCTTTTTCTTCTCTCCTCCTGAGAAACCTTCATTTACTGAACGGTTTGTAAGAGTTGAGTCGATATGCACAAGATCTTTCTTTTCACGCATCATCTTCAAAAAGTCTCCAGCTTTCAATGGAGGTAGATTTTTATACTTACGATGTTCGTTTACAGCGGTCTTTAAGAAATTAACCATACTTACACCAGGAATCTCTACGGGGTACTGGAAACTCAAAAACAATCCCTCTCTAGAACGATCTTCTGGGGATAGATCTATTAATGATTTTCCATCAAATTCAACAGAACCACCGATAATATCATATTTATCATTTCCAGACAAAACATTGGCCAAAGTAGATTTACCAGCACCGTTAGGTCCCATAATAGCATGTACTTCTCCTGGTTTTACCTCAAGATTTAGTCCATTTAAAATCTGTTTTCCTTCTACCGAAGCTTGAAGGTCTTTTATTTTTAGCATAACTTTTTTCTTTTCTCTTTTTTACTTCTACACTTTCTTTACCCTACACTACCTTCTAAACTGATTTCAAGGAGTCTTTGTGCTTCCACAGCAAACTCCATTGGAAGTTTATTGATAACCTCTTTAGCATAACCATTTACGATCATACCAATGGCATCTTCAGTAGATATCCCTCGTTGATTACAATAAAATATCTGATCTTCACCAATCTTAGAAGTAGTAGCTTCATGTTCAACCACTGCAGTATTATTAGCAACTTCAACATATGGGAATGTATGAGCTCCACATTGGTTTCCCAAAAGAAGCGAATCACACTGTGAGAAGTTTCTAGCATTGTTGGCATTCTTCCCAACTTTTACCAAACCACGATATGCATTGCTTGATTTTCCAGCAGAAATCCCTTTTGATACAATAGTACTCTTTGAGTTTTTACCGATATGAATCATTTTGGTTCCTGTATCAGCCTGTTGGTAGTTATTGGTTAGTGCCACTGAATTAAATTCAGCCACAGTATCGTCTCCAATAAGAACACAACTAGGGTACTTCCATGTAACAGCTGATCCTGTCTCTACCTGATTCCAAAGAAGCTTGGAACGATCTCCACGACAAATACCTCTTTTCGTAACAAAGTTATAGATACCTCCTTTGCCATCCTTGTCTCCAGGATACCAGTTCTGAACAGTACTATACTTTACCTCTGCTCCTTTTTCTAATATAATCTCAACAACAGCAGCGTGCAACTGGTTCTCGTCTCTTTGTGGAGCAGTACACCCCTCTAGGTATGACACATAAGAATCATCCTCAGCAACAATTAAAGTCCTCTCGAACTGACCTGTATTAGAGGCATTAATTCTAAAGTACGTAGATAGTTCCATTGGACATCTTACCCCCTTAGGAATATAACAGAACGAACCATCACTAAATACTGCAGAATTTAGTGCAGAGAAATAGTTATCGGTATAAGGGACTGCTTTCCCTAAATATTTTTGTATAAGATCTGGATGTTCTTGTACCGCTTCACTAAACGAACAAAAAATAATCCCTTTCTCGGAAAGAGTCTCTTTAAAAGTAGTTTTCACAGAAACACTATCGATCACAGCATCTACTGCAATACCTGTAAGTTGTTTCTGCTCTTGAAGTGGTATTCCCAGCTTATCAAAAGTAGCTAATAATTCAGGGTCAACTTCATCTAGACTCTCATATTTGGGTGTGCTTTTTGGAGCTGCATAATAGATTATTTCTTGAAAATCTATCTCTGGTATATTAAGGTGAGCCCATTTGGGCATTTCCATCTTCAGCCAATATCTGTAGGCTTTCAGCCTATAATCCAACATAAACTTCGGCTCCTTCTTCTTTGAAGAGATAAGGCGAATAACGTCTTCATTAAGACCTTTTGTGATCGTCTCCGTATCAATATCTGAGACAAAGCCATACTGATATTCTCTCTGTGTGACTTCGTTAAGTAACTTATCTTGATCTCCCATCTTGATTCCTCTTATTATTATCTCTCCTTAAAAATACAATAAAGAAGATTTGTAATGTTCTGAATCAACACCTCAGCAAACCACCTCTCTCTCGCAGGCTATTATAACGTTAACTGAGTTATTCAGACTCGTTTAATATTAATTGCAAAGATAACAAACAAATCCTATTTTTGCAGTAGAAAAGTTATAAATCATACCAATAGGTCTTAAAAAACTGTGAACCTCATGAGTAATCAAAAAACGGAGCTATCCGACCTTGGAGAGTTTGGTCTTATTAAGCATTTAACCAACAAAATAGCGTTACAAAACGAGAGTACTATCAAAGGGGTTGGCGACGACTGTGCGGTATTGAATTACCCAAACAAAAGAGTTGTTGTTACCACTGATATGCTGACTGAAGGGATTCATTTCAATTTAATGTATGTTCCTTTAAAACATCTAGGATACAAAGCTATTGCAGTGAATTTATCAGATGTTTATGCAATGAATGCCACCCCAAAACAGGTGACCGTTTCTCTTGCTCTATCCTCTAAATTTTCATTAGAAGCAATTGAACAACTATATCAAGGAATACATCTAGCTTGTCAAAGATATGGTGTTGATCTTGTTGGTGGTGACACTACATCTTCTCTTACAGGACTAACCATTTCCATTACTGCGATAGGGGAAGTAGACGAAGAAAAAGTGGTTTATAGAAATGGAGCAAAACCAAGCAATCTTCTTTGTGTTTCTGGAGATCTTGGTGGCGCATATATGGGACTTCAACTTCTTGAAAGAGAAAATGAGGTATACAAAGTAAACCCAAAGATGCAACCAGAGTTTAAAGAGTACGACTATCTTCTTGAAAGACAATTAAAACCAGAACCAAGAAAAGATGTTATTCAACTTTTCAAAGACAACGATGTATGCCCTACTGCAATGATCGATATCTCTGATGGTTTGTCTTCTGAAGTGCTACACCTTTGTGAACAGTCAGGCGTTGGATGTCGCGTATACGAGGATAAGATTCCTTATCATCCAAACACTCAAGACCTGGCACAAGAGATGAACATGAACCCTATTGTGGCAGCATTAAATGGAGGTGAAGACTATGAACTTCTCTTCACAATCGACATCAAGGAGTACGATAAGATTAAAAACAACCCGATGATCTCAGTTCTAGGACATATTACAGAGAAAGAAGAAGGAGCAAACCTCGTGACTGCGGGCATGGGTAAATTTATCCCTTTGGAAGCGCAAGGATGGAATCCTATAATGAATAAAAGAGAAGACAAAGAGTAAAATCAGATTATAAAGAGCAAAAAAAAGAGCTCTTTTTTAGAGCTCTTTTTTTAAAATTATACGATCAACTTATATCCTTTACCATGAACGTTGATAATCTCAACGCTTGGTTCTTGTTTTAAATGCTTTCGCAGTTTCGTGATATAAACATCCATGCTTCTTGCATTGAAATAGTTGTCATCAACCCATATCGTTTTCAATGCAAAATTTCTTTCAAGAACTTTATTAGCATTAACACAAAGAAGACGTAACAAATCCGACTCTTTTGTAGTCAATTTAGTAATATCATCATTCAACTGATTTGTCAAAGTCTGCTTACGAGAATCAAAACTTAAATTTCCCAATTTAAATACTGTTTGAGCAGACTCTTGGTTCTCTTGAGAGATACGACGCAATATTGCTTCAATACGGAAAATTAGTTCTTCCATACTAAACGGTTTGGTCATATAATCATCCGCACCAATTTTAAACCCTTCTAAAACATCCTCTTTTAGATTCTTTGCCGTTAAGAAGATAATTGGAATGTCTGCATTTACCATTCGAATATCCTTTGCTAAAGAAAACCCATCTTTCTTTGGCATCATCACATCGAAAATGCATAAACTATACTTACTCTTCATAAAACCATGATAAGCAGCTTCTCCATCTTCAAATAAATCTGTATCGTAACCTTTCGCCACAAGATACTCTTTAAGCAATAGACCTAAATTCTCGTCATCTTCTGCTAGTAGAATGCGTGTCTTTTGTTCCATAATCATATTCTATTTTTTTGCCGGTAGATAAATCTTAAACACTGTTCCCTTCCCCAGTACACTTTCTACTTGAATTACACCTTGGTGTTGTTCAATTACTTTGTGAACATAACTTAATCCTAGGCCAAAACCTTTTACATCATGTACGTTACCTGTCGGAACTCTATAAAATCGATCAAAGATCTGCTTTAAATGTTCTTTAGCAATTCCTATGCCATAATCTTTGATCTCAACTACGATATGATCGTCCTCGTTATAAGTTTTTACTTCAATTCGTGGAATTTCACCACTATATTTACAAGCATTATCCAATAAATTAAAGATAACATTTGAAAAATGAACCTCATCGGCCTTTACTCTATCGCGATCAGCTCGTAAGTCAACATCTAATGACCCACTTTCTTTAGTAAAACGAACTCCAAAATTCTCTGTTACTTGATAAACAATATCATTAACTTTTAGTTCATTAAAAATTAACTTTAATTTACCTTCATTAAAAACTGCCATCTGCAAAACCTTCTCTACTTGATGGCTTAATCGCTTACTTTCGTCATATATCACTCTAGAAATATGTGACACGGACTTCTGAGAATGCGTAACACTTGAATCTTTTAACATCTGGGACGCTAAAGAGATGGTTGAGATTGGAGTTTTTAACTCATGCGTCATATTATTCACAAAATCATTTTTTATTTGTGAAATCTTTTTCTGACGCAAAATTATATTGAGGGTTAAAATAAAAACCAAAATAATTATCGAAGTCAACAGAAAAGAAGGTAATACAAACATACCAACCTGTTGTCCGATATAATCTATCTTATCAGGAAAATAGATTGCCAAAACATATGCCTTAGGATGAATATCTTGTGGAAACAACATCATCGTCTCCTCATCATACCCTTGACTGTCATAACCAGGATCTTTCCATACATAACTACGGTAGCTCGTATAACATGTCTTTATGGCACACAAAAACCTAAGGTTAATACCATTCTTGTGAAGCTCTTGATAAATAATCGAACGTAATATAGTGGAATCTATTCGTTCTAGAATCGGTCGATTCTGAAGCTGAACTCTCTGATTGAAACTTAAACTAGATCCTTCATTACTAAAAGTCAGCTTACCAATATCCTTACCAATCTCTTCTTCCGAAATATCCTCATCATAAGTTATGGTATCAGTAATAAAGATACGTGAAGAGTCTCTGAGCACAATATAAGACTCTACGGTCTGCTCAGTCAACCCCTTCTTAAATTCATCGATCTCTAATCGACGAACAACGTTCACAAGAGTACTATTCACTAGATTGTGAAAATAGCCCTCTTTTAACTCTACATTTCGGCGTATAGACATGTACTGCACTAAAATAAGTAGTACGACAACCAATGCCATAACACCGCCTAATATGTAAACAAATCTTTTATTCATGACATGTTAAAGATACATGTTAAATTTTTCATGATTAAGATTTGAAACATGATTTAACTTTAAAATGCCAAAATATGAAAAAAACAAAGAAAGAATCATTCTATTTTACATATTTTCAGAGACTAATGTAAAAAAAAACCAATAGATGGTTTGTGTTTTAAAACATTTAATATAGATTTGCAGCCGAAAACATGGTTAATAGGTTTTAATTTTTGGGGTTAACTAAGTTTTTCACAAGGTGAATTTAGGTTTTGGTTAAAAAGGCGGGAACTCCCGCCTTTTTGTATTTTTTATATGTCCATTTTCTCAAAAGCACTCTTAGCAGCATTCTGCTGTGCTTCTTTTTTCGAATACCCTCTCCCATTTCCACGTTTTTGCCCATCTATCTTTACTACTGCGATAAATGGAGGCAAGTTGGACTGTTGACGAGACTCCTCATAGGTATCAAAAGTTACTGAGACTTTATTTTTTTGTCCCCACTCTATCAATTGACTTTTGAAATTTGTATTAACCTCCTGTACTTCATTGATATTTACATATTTTCGAATAATACTTTGAACGATCACTCTTTGCGTCACTTCATATCCTTTATCAAGATATAAAGCACCAATAAGCGCTTCAAAAGCATCTCCATAAATATGACTTGTCTCATTCTTCGAATTGGTTGTAGATTCAACGTATCGGTCTAAACCTGTTTGGAATGTAAGTTTCGTTAAAAATGAGCGATTCACTAACTTAGATCTCATCTGGGTTAAAAAACCCTCATCTTTATTTGGAAACCTTTTGAACAAGTAATCTGCAACAACAGCTCCTAGTATAGCATCACCAAGATATTCAAGACGCTCATTATTTACAGGGCACCCTCGTAGATCTGTTGTAGATGCCGATTTATGAATGAAAGCAATATCATAAAATAGAAGTTTCCCTGGAGTAACTCCTAACACAGATTTCAAAAACAAGTAAAACTCTTTTCTAGGAGAAGAAAAGAGTTTTACCCTATGTATTAACGTTTTGATCACTGTTAATTCATTTTTTTGAATATTAAAGTCGCATTGTGACCTCCAAATCCAAATGTATTGCTCAAGAATGCATTTACTTCACGCTCTTTCGCCTCATTGAATGTAAAATCAATTTTTGAATCCAATTCTGGATCTAACTCAAAATGATTAATTGTTGGAGGAACAATATTATTCTGCATTGCCAAAATACCTGCAATCGCTTCAACCGATCCGGCTGCTCCTAATAGGTGACCTGTCATTGACTTGGTAGAGCTAATGCTCACATCATAGATCCTATCACCAAATACTTCCTTAATTGCTTTTGGCTCAGCAATATCTCCTAGACCTGTAGAAGTACCATGAACGTTGATATAATCAATCTCATCGACACTCATACCTGCATCTTCTAATGCTAAACGCATACACAAGGCCGCACCTGCTCCATTTGGATCTGGCGCTGTCATATGGTAAGCATCTGCACTCATTCCAACTCCTGCAACTTCAGCATAGATTTTTGCACCACGTGCAACTGCATGCTCATACTCTTCAAGAATAAGGGCTGCACCACCTTCACCCATCACAAACCCATCACGATCCTTATCGAAAGGACGAGAGGCTGTTTTAGGATCATCGTTACGTGTTGAGATTGCTCTCATTGCATTAAATCCACCAATACCAGCTTTGTTAATAGCTGCCTCTGATCCTCCTGCAATAAGTAGATCCGCTTTTCCTAATCTAATTAGGTTTGCAGCATCATAAATCGCATGAGACGAAGAAGCACAAGCTGTCACTGTTGTCAAGTTTGGTCCTCTAAAACCATATTTGATTGAAATATTACCACAAGCAATATTTGCAATCATCTTTGGGATAAAGAATGGAGAAAACTTTGGAGACTCTGGCCTTGAATTGAAAGCAGTTACTTCATTATAGAAAGTATCTAACCCTCCAATACCAGCACCCCATATAATTCCAGCTCTATCTCTATCTAATTTTTCTAAATCAACACCACAATGCTCAATTGCCTGATCCGCAGCCACATATGCAAACTGTGCATATAAATCATGTTTACGAACCTCTTTGCGATCCAAATAATCCTGTGGATTATAATCTTTGATCTCGCATGCAAAATGAGTTTTAAACTTTGAAGAGTCAAATCTGGTAATGGGACCAGCTCCGCTGACCCCATTTTTAAGACCTTCCCAGTACTCTTCAACGTTTTTTCCGAGGGGGTTGATTGTTCCTAGTCCTGTGACTACAACTCGTTTCAATTCCATACCGGAAGAAATCCTTTTATATAGGTAAAATTATTTTTTAGCTTCTTCGATGTGAGAAATAGCCTCACCTACAGTACCAATCTTCTCAGCTTGATCGTCTGCAATCTCGATATCGAATTCTTTTTCGAATTCCATGATCAACTCAACAGTATCCAATGAGTCAGCTCCTAGATCATTTGTGAATGAAGCCTCTAGTGTTACTTCGCTTTCGTCAACACCCAATTTTTCTACGATAATTTCTTTTACTTTTGCTGAATAGTCAGACATAACTGTAAATTTTAAATGATTAAATTTGAATGAAATATTTTCTACGATACAAAGTAATAAAGAATCGGTTTTAATTTCAAAGCTTTTTATCTTAATTCTAGCAATTCGGAGTTCAAACAGAGACTTTCCTGTCTTTTTTCGAAAATATGAGTCTAAAAGTCTATTATACAAAACTACTCAACAAACTACATATGAAACAGATAGCCATATTCGCATCCGGCAAAGGAACGAATACAAAGAACATAATTAAACACTTCAAACAGAGCAAAGAGGTTCATGTTCGCATTATTCTAAGCAACAACACAGATGCAGGTGTGCTGTATATTGCGAAGGACGAACAAATAGAATCTATTGTAGTAAACAGGAAGGACTTTAACGACACAGAACATATTATAGCTCTTCTAAAAAATCGAAAAATTGACCTAATTGTTCTTGCTGGATTCCTTGTGATGATCCCTCCTTCACTTGTAAACTCCTTTTCTATAATCAATATACATCCATCTCTTCTACCAAAATACGGAGGAAAAGGAATGTATGGCTCTCATGTACATGAAGCAGTCATCCAAAATAACGAGAAAATTAGTGGTATCACCATCCATCGAGTAAATGAACAGTATGACAAAGGGGAAATTCTACTTCAAAAAGAGATTCTTTTGGATAAAAACGAAACTCCAGAAAGTTTACAACAAAAGATTCATCATCTTGAACACCATTTCTATCCTCAAATAATTGAATCCGTTCTTTCCCTAAAGTAGTTGGATCTCACATGTAACAATAGATATAATAAAAGCAGATTCAGATACCCTTTGGATACCCTTTAGTTACTCTAGGGGTAACCAAAGGGTAAGCAAACCCTATCGCAACGGTAGGCAAAGTAAGAATGAAAACAGGCTCTTTTACTGAAGAGAAAGACAACATAAAGGGATGAAGCGATTCATTTTAGCTAAAGATCATTCATTAAGAAGAACCTATTACGAAGTTTTGCAATAGTAGGACTAGAGGTTAATCCATGGAGATCTAACTTTTCAAATACACGAGATCTTATCCCATGCTAAATTTGATATCATACTAATCATATCAACAATAGTTAGGGGAAGAGAAATGAGTAATGAAGAGGTTACCCCCAAAAAAGAAGAGAGCACTATATGGATATATAGTGCTCTCTTCTTTGTATCTAGTAGTATTTGATATGTCTTTAATAAGAAGAACTACTTTGTTGAAATTTCTGTTTTTATTGTATCGTTAGAACTACTGACATTCAATGTTTCTGACAATACGATCGGTTCGATCAATAGATTTTTCAAACTATCCACATCCGATTCAAAACGAACCCTGTTTTCTGGTTTTACTGGAGCGACAGGTGGTGCTTTTAGTTTCAATGGATCCATTGCTTTACCATTTCTAAAAACACGGAAATCTAGATGAGGACCAGTAGCCAATCCAGTTGAACCTACATATCCAATCAATTGACCTTGCTTCACACGCTTTCCAACACTCATGCCTTTAGCAAAGCCATGTAAATGCATATAAGTAGTAGTATAAACAGAGTTATGTTTAATCTTCAGATATCTTCCACCTCCACGTCTTTGATATCCTTTCTTAATAATTACTCCATCACCGATAGAGTGTACTGGAGTTCCAGTAGGAGCGGCATAGTCAATCCCAAGGTGAGGTCGACGATATCTTAAAACAGGATGTAAACGACTATACGAGAATCTAGAACTTATTCTAGAGTATTTTAATGGTGCTTTTAAAAAGGCTTTCTTTAGACTTTTCCCTTCATGGTCAAAGTAGGTAATTGTGCTATCCTGCTCAAAACGATATGCATCATACTCCTCTCCACGATGCGTAAAATCAGCAGCATAAATATGACCAATACCTATAGACTCGCCATCCACATATAGTTCGTCATACATAACATTAAAAGTATCCCCTTTCTGAATACCAAAGAAGTCAATAGTCCAAGCAAATATATCAGACAAAGGAATAGATAATTGTACGTTGATATTATTATCCACCATTGCATTCCACAAAGAAGAAGTGATTACTCCTTTGCGATGCTTCATTACTCTCTCTATCTTCTTCTGACCTCTTGTTATCTTAAGAGAATCCCTAAAATCATAAACAACATAGTCGGTATTGTCAATCTCATAGATAAAGTAATCTGTCTGTCGAAGGCTGTCCTTACTGCTAAAGATAGAGAAACTATTTCCCCTTTTCATTTTTCGAACATCAAAAATTGGCTTTGATTCTCTAGCCAATCTATCAATCATGTTGTAACTGATACCATATTTTAAAAGGATATCAGAAAGGAATTCATTCTTTTTCACCAGTGAGGTTGTAATCTCGAATGAATCTACAGGAAGTCCATACTTTAAAATTGGTTCGGGAGCTACGTCAGGTATGCTATCAGAAACAGATGTATCTGAAGGAATGTCATACTCTGTAAAGTTCGGATTACTATAAAAATACCAAGTGATAGAGACAACGACAATAGCAACCAATGCTATTAATACTCGTTTTTTATTTTGCTTCATTATATCATTTCGTTTTCTTAATGCCGAAGGTAATGATACCAAATCACTTTTGCAATTTTAACCAATAAAACAGCAAAAGACCCAACACATTCAACATGAACATATTACAATTTATTTCATTGTTTAATAATCATGTTTTAACTAAACAAATACAATTGTTTAACACTCTAAAGATAAGGGTAAGTGATAAGTATTATACTTCTTTATCTAGTCTCTGGTATCAAGAAACAATCGTTAAAAATGGAATTCATTTGGTCGTTTCTTATCGAAAGAAAACTCCATTATCAGAAAGTAAAAAAAATTGCCTTTAGGTCAATGATCTAAAAACCTAAAGACAATCTAAAATAATCAAATTTGCAATTTTCACCTCTGCAAAAGCAGTCTATACTATTGCCTTACTGCTTTAATATTGTGGCCATTAACAGTAAGTGTCACACTACGAATTACACCATCTTTTCTATTCAAAGCCATCTTTATAAAATTGTCTTCAGTCACAAAATGATCTTTATCCATAGGGATTAGATAATTCTTTACCTTTTTTGCTTTTACTTCAATGAATAGTTTGTTCTCTTTTTCAGTGATATTAGCATCAATTCCAAATAATTTAATTCGGTAGTTCCCTACAATCGAAGAGATATCAATATCACGATACCTATCCTTCACCGAAGGGTAGTAGTTGTTTTTAACATAATAGTCCGGCATATCTCTATTCAGTTCAATTGAAGAGACCTTATCCGCATTAGGTATATTAAGTTTCAGAACATCTTGATTATTTTTCCATACGGAAATATTATGAGCAACATAAAAAGGTGCAAGATCACTCCCTTCAACATAGTGAGCAGTGACCGAAACGCCTAACGGTCTTGAACCAACTTTTCGAACCGTTAAGATTCCTTTTTCAAAAGAATCTATCGCTAAATCAGCTGAGCCAATCTCAAAAAACCAAGGTTTCCACAACCAACCAAGATCTTCCCCTGCAAGTTTCTCAATACAGTAAAAGTAGTCGTAAGGAGTAGGGGATTTGTAGGCCCAAATCTCAACATATCTTTTGTAAATCTCTCTAAATTTTTCTCTCCCTAAATACTCACAAAGTAGATCATTCACATATCCAGGCAAAAGGTAGTTCTGAAAATCAACAGAATTAAATATATCGTGATCATAAACACCATAACAAGGCACAAAACCGGGGCAAGTCTTTATATCAAAACATACTCCTTTCATCCCATTCTTGAATCTTGATGCAACAGAGTTACCTCCTCCATTCATCTTAAACACTCGTGGAAACTCATCTTTTAACAGATGAGAATTCGTAAAAATAGCAAATCCTTCATCCATCCATGCATAACGACGTTCATTGGTCCGAACATACATTGGAAAATAAGAGTGGAATAATTCATGCATTAGAACTCCAGTATTGATTGAACCAATATTGGTAATCATAGGAAACTCCATGCCACCTAAATCTGATAATCCTAAGAAGCTTGAATAAGTCGGATAAGGATAAGGTACCCCTGGCATCTCTTCAGAAAAGTATTTCATAGCTTTTTGCAATACCTCAACCCCATCACCATATATTCGATTTTTATCTTTGATATAAGCATTGTTAAGCAACACCCTTCTCCCGCTTATCTCAACAGATGATGCATCCCATAAGTGGTGATCACTAAAAGCAAAAGCAAAATCAGTTACATTAGAAGCTTTAAACACCCACTTAGAAGACTTCATCTTAAGCTTTGAAAAGTCCTTCTTTCGAACAATATGAACCACCTTATCGGATGTCTTTGACTTCTTATATTTTTCATAAATATCAGTTGGTAAAACATCTTCGGCATTCTCAAGTGTTCCTGTACCCCACACAATAAAATTATCAGGTGCAGTAATATCAACCGTATAGTTTGCTAAGTTATTATAGGCCTCAGACTCAAAAGTGTATTGAAGACGATCCCAACCAAATATATCATCATATACAGCAATTTGTGGATACCAATATCCAACAAAACATGAAGTCTCATCAAAGAAACCTGTGCGGACCTCAGAGTTTGCAATCTTTTGTTCCCATTCAAACGTAATATCCAACTTCTCTTTCGAAACCAAAGGTTTCATAAGCTTAATATAGAGATTGGTTCCATCTATACGAAAAGATTCGTCATCATCTAAATCAATTTCCTTTCCATCAACAGTACACGCTGCAATATTCACACCCTCATTCATTCCCTCTACTGACAATGATTGTAGGCGAGCAGCACCTGGTTTAAATGCATTTTGATACAACCGAACAACAATCGTATTCAATTCATCTGGACTATTATTAGTAAATACGATAGTCTCAGCTCCTGTTAACAATCTAGTCGTCGGTTCGATTTTAACATCAATATCGTAATCAACAATATTTTGCCAATATTTTTCTCCGGGAACACCATCCTTCGAACGAGTACCTTGTTCGTACGCCTTGCGAAAGTTTTGCCCAATAAAAATATCACTCTGACCATAAGAGGTCATCCCACCTAAAACAATAAATATTATTGCTAAAATTTTCTTCATCTCTTTCTATTTTTATCTTTCATTGAATGTTAGTATCACTAATTGATAATTTGCTACAACAGAGATTAAAAAAAACTCAAACACATCCTTTATTGAGACCAGAAGAGGGAGTAAATGAAAGCAATATCGATATCTTTTAAGACATATATTATAACCTCAACAATTGACTATATTCAAAGATTATTTTTTTTATTCGCAATCATTATTTATTTTTAACATATCATAATACATGACTGATTATCGAAATAAAAGTATCACACAACGAGTAAAAATTCCATGAATATTTACTTCTGAGAACAAGTTAACCTATGATAAATCAACCCATTAAAACAGATAATCTATTCCATAATATTTCGGTAAAGGATGATATGGAATCATTTAAAGTTCTATTTTCAGAATTCTACCCAGTTCTATGTTTGTATTGTAAACGCTTTATAAAAGACAAAGAGACTTGTGAAGACATCGTACAAGGAGTATTCACTTCTATTTGGGAACAAAGAAAATATATCAACATCACAACCTCTATTAGATCATACCTCTTAACTTCGGCACGTAATGGATGTTTAAACTATTTAAAAAGGGCCTCCAGAACAGAACATTTTGAGCAACAAATACTAGAAAACAGTCAGTTATATGCAAATTCAAGCGAAGACTTAATAAGTATTTCTGAATTAGAACAGATGCTCAAAGATGCTTTAGAAAAACTTCCAGAATCATACAGAAAGGTTTTTGAAATGAGTAGAATTCAGAAGAAAAAAAACAAAGAGATTGCACAAGAGATAGGTGTATCTGAGAAGACTGTTGAAAGAAGAAAGAAGTTTGTGACAGATCACCTTAAAAAAAACTTTAAAGATTACTATTCGATCATTCTACTTCTCTATATAATGAAATATTGAAAACAGTATTTATCCAGGGAAATTGCATTTATAACTTGTTGGATATTAGATAGAATTAATAAGTCTGTGAACGAGCGATAAGCTTTTCTCTATATTCATCGACATATATGGCTCTATTTTTCTTCCATTTCAATGTTTTTTTGTTCTCCGTATCCAACTTTAAGATATTAAGAGCCATTTTACAAAGCATATTCATATTTTCAGCTGCATGATCTTTTTTTCGCTGCTGTTTATCTTCATTGAAGCTTACATCGAGTGTCCAATGAAGATTATTTTCGATTGCCCAATGTGAACGTATAAGTTTATTAAACCTCTCAGCTGTTGTATCTAAAGAGGATATGTAATACCTCACATCACTTCGTTCTTTATTTGTTGAAGATTCTAATGTCTGGGTTGTTATTCTAATTAAACTATGAATACCTCTCCATTTGGTCAACACTGGAGCATCTTCAAAGTCATTTATTACATCACAAATACGAGTTTCAATTCTTCCATGACCAAAGTCTTCTGTTATACTAGAATCACAAACAATATCTGTATTAAACTGAATATCAAGTTCCTCTTTAGTTTTCTTCTGATTACCTTTTACTTGTAGAATATAGTCACCTTCATTTTCGTAACTACTCAGCTTCATTTATAGTTTAGCCTCCATTCGCTAAAGAATGGAGGTTCAGAAAATATATAATGTGTAAATTATTTTATTGCCAACTGACCTTAAGATGGTTTTGAGATAACCAATGAGCAATCATTCTCACGACACTCTTTCCTTGTTTTTTAAGTGTATCAACAATAGAGCGTAACATGGCATACCTTTGGGCTCCTTCTTCTGTTCGATAACCTGCAGATACTTTTTGTTTTATTTTAATATTACGTATTGACCTTTCGGATGCATTGTTGTCAAAAGGAACTTCGTAATACTCTAAGAAAGTAAACACACTATCAATCCTTTTAATTAATCGACTCCGTAATGTCTTGATCTCATCTAGCTGATCGTCATACTCGTCATTTTTCAACAGTAATAAAAGCTGTTCTTTAAATATTGATTTTTCTTTTAAAGGATATTGGTTCTTGGCTGATTCTCTCTTTAATTTCATGGCTTTATAGAATATATTCAAAATATCCTCTGCCCAACTGTTATTCGTTTGTTGTTTAATGTAGATTAATTCTCGTTGTAAATGTGCTAAACATAGTTGATAATGTTTGGCTGGAGTTTTTAATTGCGAAGCATAACAGTCACTGACTAAGGTCGCATTAATAAATCCTTTTTTAAAATTTTCTACTACAACTTTATACCCTCTAGACTTATTGGCTGTAATGAATGTTACCTCATGATTTTGCCATACCCACATCCATCCTTTGCCTCCATTGATCTTGCAACCTGTTTCGTCTGAGCCAACTACACTGGATTTGGATATCGATTCACGAAGTGATTCATATAAAGGAGTCATCACCTCTTGGGCTTTATTTAAAATATTAGTAATAGTCCCATCTCCAATTTTAAATGATGTTATCTCTTCCACTAGTGAACCAATACGGTTTAAAGGGATATAATGTTCAACATACAAGCTTACAATTAGTGATCGTAAATGAGAACCGTATTGGACAGGTGCTTTTATATTCGAGGGCATAGAACCTTTGTGTAGTTGACCACAACTGCATCTATTTTCATAAAGACGATGCTCCGTGCAGATTTGTTCAAGAACAGGTGGTATGTCAAAAACCTGACGTTTGCATAACAAGCTAGCGTCTTCTTGATTTAATGTATTACCACACTGACACGTCGATGGAGGATAATATGACTCTATGCTTGTTTGAAAATCACTCTGTTGTAATGTCGATCCTTTATGTTTGGGTTGACCTCCGGGTTTCCTAGTGGATTTATTTCGAAGTGATTGATTTTTCTTTACTGTATGTAAATCTCTTGAAGGTGGAAAACTACTATTACTACTGTTTTTATGATTACGCGATAGTTTATCTTCTAGATCCTTTACTTTTTCATGAAGCATAGTATTCTCTTGTGACAAAGCTTGAACTCGTGACATCACTCTGTCTAGCTCTTCCTTTAAGGACTCAACCTGCTTCTTTAAAGCTCTATTTTCTTCTTCTAAACAATCAATTGTTCTCATGACTACAAAGATTCATTGATCTTGACAAATTAGAAAAAATTATAACAGAAAGTAATCAACAATACGGCCTATTATTATTAACAATCATCACTAAAACAACGTGTTTGGAACTTTTGTGTGATTATTAGACTCAAAAAGAACCTGAGTAGTTACAGTATTTTTCAATTAGGTTTTCATTGTAATGGAAAAAACACTGTCTATAGAGGATTGATAAAACATCAAATGTGGGCAGTAGCTAGATCATTATGGGTGAATTTTGTTCGAATAGTAAAATACTATTCCGAACTAAATATTTCGATGGTCATAAACATGCTTAAATGTAAATTGTGTGATCTTTTTATTGCGAAAATGACTTTATTAGAAAGTGTTATTGTTACTAAGATTCAGATTCTGTTTTGTAGACTAAAAAGTCCCAAAATACGCATAATCCTATAATTCCATAAAAGGGGTTCTCGTGGGGGACTCATAGATGGGTAGGGGAAAGTCTGTTCTTTTTATAATAATTGATAAACAAATAGTCCTTAAGGTAATAGGAGTACGTACAAAATCAGCAAATATCACGTATCTATTTAAAATTAAACTTCAAAGTGAAGAAGTTGCGGAATTAAGATGGAACATAGGGAGTTAGACTTAAGTGACTTTCATCAACGAAATATAAATCTAAGTATCCTGAATCCTCACACTTACGCAATTCTGTTAGTTGATGTTGCTTTAGTTGGAAGTCTATATCATTCCGTTTTGTCTTGAGTGATCGCCGGACTCGCTTCCATACATACCCGATCTTTTTAAAAAACGTATTAAAGTCTCTTTTGAAATGGTAAGATTATAATGTTCTTTCAAATGATGAAGTATAGAAGATAAATTACGATTATTTGTTTTTACTAAATCTTTGATTATATCATCGAATCCAGCTAATTTACACTTTGCTCCTCTTCCTTGTTTAATCCTAAGTGCATCAAAATTATATTCTAACCACTTGTCAAATAGACGTGATACTGTAATGACAGATATTCCCATTATCCTTGAAATATCAACCATAGAATAGTGACTATTGGACAGTAATAGGCAATGTGAACGCATTCTTTCCACCTTGTTGTCTGAATGTTCATATAGAGCAGTTAGTTTTAGAACTGCATCCTGTGTTAACTTTATATATCGCATGTCTCAAAGAAACAACATCTATTTTAATCATGAAAAAAAACTATCTGTAATTATGTAGACTTACTTATTACATCATGAATGTCAAACACTTACAATAATATCATACTTTTTTGGGGAGGTAGTCAAGTATTCTTAAAATAATAGTCTCATAAAAAGCAAAGCGCATATTGTTTTTTTTTACATCTAACAACATGCGCTTTACTACATTATCTAACTAGCAATAATAGAGAGATTATTTACCAAAAAACCTTTCGTTTGAAACCATAAAGCCTCTCCATTAATATATTTAATTCTTAATCAATTTATCTACTCTGATGACATTATCTCTTTCAATCTTTACCATATAAACTCCTTTCGGAAGTGAGGAGATATCAATATACTCCACTCCACCAGACACCGATTGAACAAGCTTTCCACTCAAATCATAAATAAGCACGCTGTCCGTACACTTAAAAAATAAATCTTTACTTGATGGGTTTGGATACATACTTGAAACTCTGTTGGCTTGAAGTTTATAATTTGGCTTGATATCAGTGTAAACATATCCATCCATATGTTCAGGCTCTTCAACCTCTCTCGGATCTCTAACATCAAGCTTAATATCAGGTTTATTTGTTCCAGTAACTCTTAATTTTAGATCTATTGTAAAACCCTTATGTGTTAAACCACATGGAGTAAAATTTGGGAACCAAGCATCTTGGAATACAATCCGCAAACGCAAGTCACGAGGTGCTGCCTTCTCTGGAACATTAAAGGTAATATCAACACCACTAGGATCTTCTAATGCTGGGGTGGCAGCATTTGCATTACCTAGTTGAAAAACTAATTCTCCCTCTCCTGGTTTCTTTCCTGGAACAAATTCTCCATCATCATTCCAATCTACATATGCATTTGCAAAACAATATCTTAAACCATCGTCTTTTGAATCAAATCCAACAAAATTCAACACGAATGAAGATCCTTGTTTTGCTACGATAGGAGATGCCGTATAGTTTACATAGTTTGAACCATCTACAACAGGGTGATTTGTTTCGTATACAATATCAGTAATTGCTCCTGTTGTTTTAATACTCTTTACCCATCTTTGGGATCTAGCTTTCTCAACTTTAGGAGAGTTTGGATCAAGTGTTGATGTACAATATCTATCTATCTTCTCTTCTGGAAGATCGTAGTAGTCCTGACGTGGAATTTCTATCCAGTTAATTTTTGAATATGATTTAAGATCTTTTGAAACTGCACGAACACCAATAAAAGGAGCTTCAATTATATCATTATCATAATCATCTTCAGTAAAAATGAGGTGAGGAATCAGTTGCGACCAAGTGTTGGTACTACTTATTACCTTTGCTCGACCATTTTTACCATTTTTATATATTACTTCAAAGTGATCCACGTTGACATCGTCATTGTAAAGTAATCCATATTCCTCTCTTACTGGTGTTGAACCAGACACTTTTGACATCTCCCAATTTAATTTAATCGACATCGATGCTGTTGTTTCTCTTTTTACCTCAGCTTTGAAGTTCTCTGGCATTGCTACAGACTTGGCAAAGCTATCATATATGCCAATTTCTCCAACATAAACCATATATTCGGATTTTTCTTCTCCTTTGACTCGTAAACCAATCTGTTTAATCATGTCATTCAATCCAATTCCATTAAGATCAAGTTCTATTTTATTCCAATGCTCCTCCGTGGTTTTACCAATAGGGTATTCAATCCAATTTTCACCTCCTTTATCCGTTTTTATTATTATAGATAGGTTCGTTGCAGTCCCTTTAGGAAGATAAGGCATTTTTATGGCTAAAACAGCCTTTGGAACTTCTTGAACAACCAGATCAGTTCGATAAAGAATGACATCTGTTCCTTCAGAATCAACACTTCCTGTTAATTTTAACATCGATCCCCCCATGTAGGCATCTTCGTGAGATAAACTAGGATGAATAAGTTTACTTACGGTGGTAGTATTTGATCTATAGACCAACCAACGATAGGTAGGCATCATGTCCTGTGCTCCCATGTTATACCACTTACCATAACTCCTTCTTCCTTTATAATGAAATTGGGAACCATTACCTAAATTAAAATTTGTCTTAAATGGTAGTTTTCCTTGAACTGATGATCTTTCAGCAATAAAAGTAGCAAGTCCATGAAATTGAGACATGGATTCGTTAGACTCAAACTTTACACCATTATTTTTAATTGTTGGGAGATCTGCTGGATTTTGATTACCTCCTGACATAAATTTTTCAATCTTTTCTTGATAACATTCTTGAAATTGTTTAGATGAATTTCCAGTAGCATAAGAAAAAAGACGACATTGAGAATGTTCTCCCCAACAACAAATGTTCATATCTGGAACAGTTTGAAACTTTGTCCATGAATGGCTTAGTCCAGAAATCCAAAGTCCTTGATAAAGTCCATTTACAGCAAGAGGTGACAAACTTTTTGCAAGTTTCACTGATTCCTCTAAATTATACATCCCATAATTTAACATTAAAGCATCAGAAACCCATCCACCATCTCTCCACAGATTATTTGGTTGACGTGACAATGTTGAATAATTATTATAAAAACCGACATGAAAATGAGTGTAACCACGATCTTTTGCAATATCATATAAATTCTTATTAAACAGTTGAAACCTTTCGCTGTTTTGCTCTGTTCCTTCAACATTAAAATTAATTCCATCTTGTCCAATAAACATCAAAAGATTAATCAGTGGCTCTGCATATTTATGTACTCCATTCTCTTTTGCTAAAAGCTTATCAAGTACTGCTGTTGAGTTTTCTCCCCAATCAAAAAACATTAACCCACTCAAAGCATCTGTTCCATGCTTATGTGCTGCACCAACAAATGCCGCTGGAGATTGAAACCAAGAGTGATTCCAATTTCCAAAAAGATATGTATAATTCCATCCAGTATATACATCATTATTCCAATCTTCTGATGGATATCCTCCATTTATTTTAGAGTTTCCTCCTGGAATATTCATCCACAATTTTCGGTGTGGATTAATTGAAGGATTTACTTGTGTCGCTTGATCAACTATAACCTCTCTAGGTTTTACATGACATCGTACAAATTCTATGTCAAATCCATACTGTTCGAGCTCTTTGTCTGACGGAAACTTTCTACCATCTTGATGAACTTGATAGAATAACTCTAACATTTCCCACACATCAAATTTATCCCAATTGTAAATTGGTTCTGTAGCATCATTTTTCATCTGTCCTAAGGAAACATTACTCCAAAGAAATAAGCCCATTAATAAAACGCATAATATTCTCATAATCTAATATTTAGTTAATAATTGGTTTTCAACTTTGCTTTAATAAAATCATGTATAACATATGTTTTTTTAGTTAGAAGTTTCCTTTCGACTTCACATCCCACCATAATCTAGCACCTTGAACATCATCACCAAAACCACTACTATCCTCCTCAATAAGTGCAGGCATAGCACTGTTCACAACATCATCTATACTCACAGACCCCGAGACTTGGAAAGTCATTCGTCTAATATGTTCTCCTGTAGGAATTGAATTGTCTCCTGCATCATAAATAACTGAGATCAGACGAGGATATCCTGTTCTTCTATATTCAGACCAAGATTCTAACGAAAGAGGAAAATTTGCAATATATTTTTGTGTTATAATTTGCTCTAACTGCTGTTCCTTAGAATAAGAACTATTCCATCTCACCCCAACAGAAGTCAATCCTTTTGAAATATTATTATCCGAATTATATAGATCCTTATATGGTATATCATACTGATCATCAAATCTATGACCAAGGTATTTATTACTTGTGATCCCTTCATCTCTCAAACTACGTTTTATTGCCTTTTCATAAAGAGATTTTGGCGTAGATGAGCCTGTATTCCATCCTCTTAGACGTCCCTCAGCACAAAGAAATAGTGATTCACTTACTTTAAATATATCAATCTCCTTATTACTAAAGCTATCACCATTCACAGAACTAAATTTCAAGTAAGTGTCCCTTCTATTTTCTTTCATATGAACTCCTGTTCCTGATCTTATTCCTAAATAAATTTCAGGTGAGTCTACATCAATTACTATATTGCCATTTTTGTCTCTTAACCCATCCTCTGCTGGAGAAAACCACTTTTCTAATAATGGACTTCCTGTTCGCTTCAAAATATTTTCTAGTGACGCATTCAATCTACTGTCATCCCAATCTATACTTATTGTATATAGAGGATGGCGTGCTCCACCATTATCTAAGGATATATTGGGATGATTACTAGATTCTAAAACCCCATCAGCATAAGCTGATTCAGCTTCCTTTTGTGCTAAAATAGGATCAACTTTTACCATCCGCATAGCTAGACGAAGTCTTAATGAGTTTGCAAAAAGAATCCAATTATTTACATCCCCATCACAAATACGATCACATTTTTTTATACGTAAGATTGCTTCTGGTGATATATTTGTTTTTATCTCTTTTAATCTATTTTGAGCATCTTTTAATTCCTCAATCATCTCCTTATAGATAACACTAACTTTATCATATTTCAATGGAGGGTCAGTTTGAAGATTCTTATAAGCAAAGTAAGGGATTGGTCCATGGATATCTACCACTTCAGATGCACTGAAATTGTATATAATCTTTGCAATAGCTCCTAATTCAGGAATGCCAAGTTCTTCACTTGAATTAATTACTGGTGCGACTTGTCTTGTAACCCACAAAAGATTAGTCAAGGGACCAGATTCGAAATTTGGATTAATAAAATAGGTAGAAGGAAGACGACCTTGCAAACTATTTGCAACACACAAATATCCTGCATAGTTATCAATATGTAGATTAAATTGATATTGATATTTATGTGACCTTGAATCATGAATTAGATACATCGATTCTAAAAGCATGTTTTGTGCCACATCGACATCTGAAATAGTAGTAGAAGATCCTTTTATTACTCCGATTTCAGCATCTCCAACTTCATCGGTACATGATATAAAGCCAAGCAGAATACATACAATGATATAATGAAATAATATTTTAATAGAACAATTCATTGATCTCTTTTTATATGATTAAAAAACTACTAGAAAGTCATTTTTAAATTAATTCCAATGGATCTTGAAGGAGGTAATCCAAAAACATCTACCCCTCCTAAGGCATTTTGAGTAGATATAGAAGTATCTGGATCGATAGGACAATCATTGTACAAAAACAATAAGTTTCGCCCGACAATAGAGGCTTTCAAGTTATTCCCTGAACCAAATATATCTCTAAAAGTATATCCTAAAGAAAGTTCTCTGATTCTAAAATTTGTTGCATCATATACATACTCTGTTGGGAAAATTTGATCACCTATTGTTTGATAATACTTTTCAGCAGATGCCAAGTTTCCATCAGGCATAACAACAGCAGGATCTTTAATAATAACCTCCTGTCTAGTTACTGGATCTTTACTCTTGCGAGTTATGTATTTGTCAGAAAGCCTTGCATCAGCAGATCGCTGAGATACACCATATGAATCTAAATATGCTTCGGTAAAAGAGATAACCTTTCCTCCAATACGGCCATCAATCAACACATAAAGGCTAGCATCTCCAAAAATAAAAGTACTATTTAAGCCTATGTTTATTTTTGAGTTCATATTACCTAAATAAACTCTATGTCCTCCTTTGGCATCCATCGATGGTGTGCCATCAGGATTTAATTTAATATCTCCTTCTTTTACCGTTATACCTTTTTCTGCATATTTTTGAACATCAAATATCCTCATACGTGTAAAGTCTTTACTATAAATATCACCATAAGAGCCTCCTTTTAAGAATTTAACTCGTATATTATCTGACGTTCCTATTGAAACGTGAATATCTTTTCTATCCTGATATGTTTTTAGTATTTCATTGTCATTGTAAGAAAAGTTAGCACCAATATTCCATCTAAATTTTCCACTTTTAAGTAGCATACTACTTACATCAAGTTCAATCCCTTGATTACGAACTTTTCCTGTATTTATCGGCTTTATAGAACCTATAGCACTCGTAATCGGAAGATATTGGTTAAACATAGTTGCTGAATAAAGACTTATGTCTACACTCAATCTATTTCTAAACATATCTAGATCAATACCTGTCTCAAAAGATCGCACGGTCTCTGGTAATGGATGATCGAAATTTGTGTATGTAGCAGCTTTAATCCGACCTGTTGCTGGATCATAAGGTTGCTCACTATATAACCTATTAGGAATTGAGTTACCTACCTCACTGTAAGATGATCTAAATTTGAACCTATCGATGGATCTTCCTAGGTTTATAAGGTCACTTAAAACAACAGTTCCACCTAAAGAATAATAACCATAATAATCTTTCACTCCTTTCGTTTTGAATTGAGAAAATGCCCTTGACCAATCAATTCGATAACTAAAATCAATAAACAGTGCATCATAAAACCCTAGCTGCATTGTTGCAAGAACGGCTCTTGACCAATCACTACTTAAACGAAAACTTCTCTGTGTTGCATAAGATGCATTGGGATAGAAGACATTAATTGAAGTAGGTAGATTATCCTCATTTTGATAATATGCACTAGATGATGCACCTGAATTCAACATCCAAAAGGAGTCTCCATTAGATTTCTTAAAACTTCCTCCAACAGTTGATTGAACAGTAATATTATTAACTATTTTATCAGCATAATTGAGCAATAAGTCACCAAAAAATTCACTTCTATTATCATTTGACCATGAATAACTTCCCCTATCTGTGAATTGACCTGTTGGACCTACTGTAGTTGCATTCTTTTTAAAATCCTTATCATTTACTGTCTTATCATAACTTGCTCTTGTCTGTATATTTAACTTCTCATTTATTTTATATGAAAGTTCAATAGAACCCATTATACGATCCCTCTTTTCAACACCTTTATTTTTATTAACGAGCCAATATGGATTATTTGCCGATGGAACTCCTCTCCCTTGAAACCACTCTTGTTGATTTCCATGCAACATATGATCTGTTTTCCAATATTCAGTACGTCCAATTCCACCAGTATATTTAGGAATAATCTTTATTGGATTTGCTACCCAAGTTCCCTCCTTTTCATATGTATTTTTGTAATAATCCATATTTAGATTTCTCGGAGCCAAATAAAGATTATACAACGGATTATATACAGTTCCTCCACTCACACGATTTCTTGTTTTCTGAGAAATATAGTTTCCAGATAAATTAAGTGTAAGTTTCTCATCAAAGAAATTATAGGTTTGTCTAATTGTAAAATTGTTACGAGAAAACTTGTTATTAGGAACCATCCCTTGGGAAGTAGTGTTTGAAAATGAAAAATAAGATTGAACTTTACTTGTACCTCCACTAATGGAAACAGAGTTTGTTAAGTTATATCCTGTCTTAAAGAAATCTTTAATTCTATTATTCGGGCTTGAACTTACACTTTGAATTGCATTCTCTTCGTCAGTCTGTTGTGTGATTTTTTTACCCCATGACCTTCCCGACAATTGACCATCATACACAGGAGCACCAAAAGAATTTTGAAGGTCAGGAAGCTTTAAAGGGGATTCGAACGTCGAGTTAGAAGAAAAATTAACTCTTAGTTTTCCCTCTCGTCCTTGTTTTGTCTTAATCATAATCACTCCATTCGCAGCTCCACTACCATATAACGCAGCAGCATTAGCACCTTTCAATATTGTTATATTGGCAATGTCTTCAGGGTTAATATTAGATATAGCATCTCCACCTTCTGATGTTGACCCATATGCCATATTATAACCACCTGATTTAGCATCTAATTGTCCATCGACAGTATTACTCATTGGAATACCATCCACTACAATTAATGGACTATTGTTTCCCTCAATTGAGCTATTCCCTCTTAGTAGAATCTTAGATGCACTTCCTGCACCCCCAGCATTTGGAGTAATGGTTAAACCTGCTGATTTTCCTTGTAATGAATTGATGAAGTTTACATCCTTGGCTCTTACAACTTCATCATTTTTGATTGATTGGGTAGAATAGGTAAGACTCTTTGCCTTTCTTTCAATACCAAGTGCCGTAACGACCACTTCACCCAATGCCTCAGATTGCTCTTCTAGAACGATTTTCATTAATGTTCCGTATACTGGAGTAATATCAACACTTTTCATCCCGATATAAGATACGCTTAGTACCTTATATTTCGTGTCAATATTGAGTGTAAAATTCCCATCCACATCAGTAACAGTCCCAACACTACGGTTATCCTTTGCTCTAATAACTGCGCCAATGACAGGATCCCCTTGATTGTCAAGCACAGTTCCTTTTAAAACTTTTTTAACGACCCCTTTCGCTGATTTTTTTAAAATGATCTGATGCCCTGTTATTACATAATCTATAGAACTTTGATCTAACAGCAAATCCATTGCTTTCTCAATGGAAACATCTTTTACATTAATTGAAACAATCTTATTCGGATCAACTGCTCTTTGTTGAAAAATAAAAGCATAATCAGTAGATGATTCAATATAATCAATAACAGATTCTAATCTCACCAGATTCATACGAATTGTAATATCGTCCTTTGGTGACGCTGAGGCATAAACTGACATATGAAATACACTTAAGAAAAAGAGTAAAATCATATCTCTTTGGAGTTTTATTACCCAAGATTTTGGCAATAGAATAGCCTTAAAGCTTAACTTAAGCCTTTTAATATTCATATTCTTGTTAGTTTTAAAGTTGTAAATACTTACATCACAATAGTGTATTCCAGTTAGTTGTGTCTATTAATTAATCTCTTAACTCTATTTATGTTTGATAATAATTCTTTTTCGAAAATCAGTAGAATCAATGGGTTTTGATTCAATATTCAACCACTGTATAGGAGCTGATAATGATAAATAATCTAAAATTTGATAGATATTCTCTTGCCTAAATGTAGCTCTGAAAAGATAGTCCTGCTTTACGCTACTATCTATCAAAATATCTATGTTATAATATCGAGACAGCATTTTTGTTATTTCGCTTAAAGGTTTATTTCTAAATATAAACTTCCCTCTTCTCCAACCTGTCTTTTCTTCCACATTGGTTTTCTCAATATCTACATTATGATTTAATTTATTGTATACTAATCGATGACCAGGCTTAAGCTTTGCAATAGTTTTACCTGATTTAGACTCATAATTTACACAACCTTCCACAAGCACTGTCTCAACAAAGCTATCATCGCTATAGGCACTCACATTAAACTTCGTACCATAAACATAAACACTAGAACCGTCTTCCGTTTCAACATAAAATGGTGATCTCTTATTGGCAGTAACCTCAAAATATCCTTCTCCTTTTAATTTTACTTTTCTCTTTCCGTGATTGAAGTTTGTGGAAAACGATAATCGACTTCCAGAATTTAAGTATACAGTAGACTTGTCGGGTAGTTCATACTTTAAACGTGCTCCAATAGGCGCATATATTTCAGTCGAACCGACGTCTCTAGATGTTATATTTTTTGCATAATACATTACAAATAATCCCATAACAAAAGGTAAAATAAACATTGCTGCATATTTAAGCATAGATCTTGTGAGGATTAGAACTCTATCTGTTTTCTTCTGTTTAATAGGTAACTTATGAAAAGCTCCTTCCACATCATAAGACCTACACTCTGCAATATCCCTTTCCAACTCAATAATTTTTCTAATCTCAAAGACTTGCTCTCTTAATGAAGAATCACTTTCTAGTCTTTCTTCAATCGCTTCTTTCTCTTCATTTGTGCATTGCCCATTACAATACTTTATGATCGTTTCCTCTAGAATCATATACTCTTATTTCATGGTTCTTTATATATATATATAGACAACGACAAATGATAAAACAGACATTTTATTTATCATTTTATGTACAAAATGCGAAATAAAAATATCGCACAGATCAATAGTGAGACATAATCAATTAATTTACAATACTCTACAATTAAAAAGATTTGGGATATAGTAGTACAATTTTTATACTATAGAATGCTTTACTACAACATATGAGAAAGGAAAACACCAATAGGTATTCATATTAGATTACAATTCTATTTTGAGAACCGTTCAATATAAAAACAAACATAGTATTGCCTCAAAGAAGACCAGTTGATAAGGATATTTATAATAAGGGGAATAAAAAAAGGTAATTGCTTCCAAAATACTGGATGCAATTACCTTTCTATATTTTCAGGGGAATTATACAGAAATAGTTAATATTTCAATACATCAAAACCATCTCCATATACTCCCATCACACTATTTTGAGAGATAAAAGCATTCGGATCGATCTCTTTAATTTTTCTAAATATTGGTGCGGCTTCTCTCTTACGAACAACTGTCATAATCATTTTGACATTTTCTTTAGTATACCATCCTGTCCCATCAAAAACCGTCAGTCCTCGATTTGTTTCATGGTTGATAAAATCAGCAAGTTCTTCATATTTCTCTGAAAATATAAACATCTGAATAGACTGTTTTGCCCCATTTAAATAGGCATCAATCGTATAAGACACAACCCACATAGACACATAACCATATACCATCTTATCAAGTGTATGAAAGACAAAATAAGAGGAACCTATGATCACGACATCACAAAGTAATATCACCTTACCTGGACTTATATTCCGATATTTATTCACCACCATGGCAATGATATCGGTACCACCACTCGAGCCTCCTTCATTAAATACGATTCCTAGACCCAAACCACACAACAATCCTCCTAAGATGGTATTTAGGAAAATATCGTCCACAATGGCGGTAGTAATGAGCTGTTGCATCACACTTAAAAATAGCGACATCATGGATAAACCATAAATAGTTTTTACTCCAAAACTGGCACCAAGACTACGTATAGCCAATAAGATCAACAAACTATTGATTAAGAAGTAAGAATAACCTGTTTTTACTCCTGTCACAAAATAGATTACTGTTGCTATTCCTGTAACGCCTCCCCCGATAATTTTAGAGGGGATTAAAAAGGCAGTCACACCAAAAGAGTACATTAGCAATCCAACGGTCATGATCAAATATGATCTGAACTCACCAACAAACTTCTGTTTCATTTTAGGGTTTAATTAAGAAGAAGAGTCAACTCCATCTTCACAATAATAAAATCATATAATACAACTCTCACTATGTCACTAATTATAGGCTTAATGACACTACTACAACCTAATACATTGCCTTGCAATGTTATGACTTTTATCAAAAAAATAAAATTTCCGCGAAAATAGATCTAAAAAAACAGGTGTTTTATGACAAAACACCTGTTTTTGCAAAATTAATATGCTTATGGGTTATTTTACCACAATGTTAATTATTTTATTAGGAACGACAATTGTCTTCACAACCTGTTTTCCTTCAATCCACTTCTGTGCAGACTCATGAGACATGGCAGCTTCAATGATACTATCTTTATCCATATCCACAGGCAGTGCGATCTTGAAACGCATCTTACCATTAAATGAAACAGGATACTCAAAACTATCTTCCACTAAGAACTTCTCATCAAATAGAGGGAAACTACTTTTAGTGATCGAAGCTGTATTGCCCATTGCAAACCACAACTCTTCAGCGATATGGGGAGCAAATGGAGCCAACAATTGGATGAAAGGCTCTAAAATGGCTCTCTTATTACACTTCAAAGAGGTCAACTCATTAACACAGATCATAAAAGCTGAGATCGAGGTATTGAATGAAAATTTCTCAATATCGTTCTCAATCTTCTTTATTGTTTTATGCAGAACCTTTAGCTCTTCTGCTGTAGCAGGATCTTCACTAATAACAAAGTCGTTATTTTGATCATGACACAATCTCCACACTTTCCTTAAGAACTTATGAACCCCATCAATACCATTCGTATCCCATGGTTTCGATGCTTCTAGTGGTCCTAAGAACATCTCGTAAAGACGAAGTGTATCTGCACCATAATCTGCAACAATATCATCTGGGTTCACTACATTGTACATCGATTTTGACATCTTCTCAACAGCCCAACCACAACGATATTTTCCATCTTCTAATTCAAACTCGGCATCAGCAAACTCAGGCATCCAATTCTTAAATGCCTCCTGATCAAGAATGTCGTTATGAACAATATTTACATCTACATGAATTTCAGTTGTATCATAAGAATCTTTTAATCCATAAGATGCATACTTATTGGTTCCTTTAATACGGTACACAAAATTAGATCGTCCTTGGATCATTCCTTGATTAATAAGCTTACGGAATGGCTCATCTTTCACCACGTCTCCGATATCAAACAAGAATTTATTCCAGAAACGTGAATAGATAAGGTGTCCTGTTGCATGCTCTGTTCCACCAATATATAGATCGACATCTTGCCAATATTCGTCTGCCTCTTTTGAAACCAACGCATCCTCGTTATGAGGATCCATATAACGTAGATAATATGCAGAAGAACCAGCAAAACCAGGCATTGTATTCAATTCGATAGGATATCCATCTTTAGAAACCCATCCTTTAGCTCGTCCTAATGGAGGATCACCATCTTCTGTAGGCAGATATTTATCTACCTCAGGAAGTTGTAATGGAAGTTCGTCCATATCGATCATGGTTGGAATACCATCTTTATAACATACTGGGAATGGTTCACCCCAATATCTTTGACGAGAGAATATCGCATCACGTAATCGATAGTTAATCTTTCGTTTTCCAATCTTATTCGTATCCATCCACTCAATGATCTCAAGAATTGCATTTTTTACCGGCTTTCCTGTATAGTCACCAGAGTTCATCAAGATACCATCTTTTGAATCATACGACTCTTCCCATGTAGAAGGATCTGTTGTAGCTTCGCCTTTCTTTGCAACCACTTGTACAATTGGAAGATCAAAATGTTTTGCGAAGGCAAAGTCACGACTATCATGAGCAGGAACCGCCATGATAGCACCCGTACCATATCCAGCCAACACATAGTCTGAAACATAGATAGGGATCTCTTGATTGGTCAATGGATTAATTGCATATGAACCTGTAAATACACCACTCACGCGTTTTACTTCAGTCATACGCTCACGCTCTGTACGTTTTTTTGTCTCCTCAATATAATTAGAGACTGCATCTTTTTGATCAGCAGTTGTTACCTGGGCCACATAATCGCTTTCTGGAGCCAGCACCATGAAAGTAACCCCAAAGATTGTATCAGGGCGCGTAGTGAAAATTTCTAGATCTATATCTATTCCCTTCACAGAGAACAAAGCTTCAGCTCCTTCAGATCTACCAATCCAGTTCTTTTGAATCTCAGTTAACGATTCGCTCCAATCAATATTTTCTAGACCTTCTAATAAACGATGAGCATAAGCAGACACTCGCAAAGACCACTGCTTCATCTTTTTCTGAACCACTGGATAACCTCCACGAACAGAAAGACCTTCTTTCACCTCATCATTGGCCAATACAGTACCCAACTCAGCACACCAATTCACCATCGTATCCGCAAGATAAGCCAATCGATAATTCATTAAGATATCAGATTGCTCTTTCTCGCTATATGCCGACCACTGTGCTGCAGTAAACTCAAGAGCCTCGCTCTCTGCTGCAGTATGATTCGCACTACCAAATTTCTCGAAATATGCTACCAATTCACTAACTGGTTGCGCTTTTTGTGATACAACATCAAAATAGTGCTCAAACATCTGGATGAAAGCCCATTGTGTCCACTTGTAGTATTTAGGATCACAAGTCTTAATCTCTCTATCCCAATCGTAAGAGAAACCTATTTTATCTAATTGCTCACGATATCTTGCAAGGTTTTTTTCTGTAGTGATTGCTGGATGCTGTCCTGTTTGGATAGCATACTGCTCTGCTGGCAATCCATATGCATCATACCCCATTGGGTGCAGCACATTAAAGCCTTTGAGGGTCTTGTAACGGCTATAAATATCTGATGCAATATACCCTAGCGGGTGTCCAACATGCAATCCAGCTCCCGATGGGTAAGGAAACATGTCTAGCACATAGTATTTTGGCTTACTTGAATCGATATCAACCTTATAGGTCTTCTCAGTAGCCCAATACTTCTGCCACTTCTGTTCTATTTCGCGAAAATTATAATCCATTTTACTACAAATCGTTACTACGTTGATTGAATAAGATGCGAATTTACAAAAAAAGACTTGAGGATTAAAACCTTATCTTCGAATAGCTTCCCCTTCTTATAAAAAATTTACTTTATCCATTTTATCTTCTACTCCATTAGCCCAACACTACCACCAACGAAATATAAATATCCTAACTTAAGCAATAACATAAACTGTTGTCTTACGAGGTGCGATGAATGACAAGGGGCACTTGAACTCAAGATAGGTCCAAAATCAACTCCTCAATAATATGAATGACTAGATGGGTGAGAAGCAGGAGGTCCATCGTTCCTTTTATGGCGATAAGGATTATCTTTTTTTCGATTTCTATCGTTCAATGAAACCCTATCCTCTGCTGTAACGTCCTTATTTAATTCATACATACGATGAAAGTTTTTATCAAAATGTTCTGGAGTCGAAATAAAAGATGGGTATAATGGTTCTGGCATTCCTTCTGACAAACGACGTTGATAGTCTTTCTCTCTATAAGGATCTAAGGCTGTTCCCAATGGGAGTGGACGGTTCTTATCCATATACCAAACACAAAAACTCCAAGATTGACTTGCTATCACATCATAAAAAGGGATGTTTATACTTCTTTTAAAAAGTTGTACAATAGTTCTACTTGTCTCAATTTTAACGATACGAGCAGCAGCAGATTTACTCCCTAAATAAGCGACTATATGCAAATCTTCAAAACGAAATAATTGAGGTGGTAAAGACCCCTTCGTTGGAACCTGAACCAATCCATTAAGACGGTCAAATATGACAATCTGAGGCTTGCTGTTCATCTTCTTTTTTATTCGAAAATAGACTGCTGGTATTAAAAGACCTATAAGTATCGAAATATCATTTGATATAAAATCAGCAAAAGATATTGTTCCAGAAATAATTTTATAAACAAAAGATATAAATATTGGAAAAATCGCAAACAACCAAAAATAGTACATGCCTGTCTCAAATTCTGTTGATTGACTATCATACACCAAAAATTCATCATCTGCATACAAGAACTTCTCCCCCTCCTTTCCTGATTCTAACTTTTCTTTTTCTAACATCGCTTCTCGAATTGATGCACTGATAAGAAAAGGCATATATTCTTTTATACTGCCATGCTTGAAAGCAGGTTCAATCCTTCGGTTGGGATTATAATTATACTTTTTGTAAAAGTACTGATCAGCCATTACTCGTTATTTTATTCTAGATTAGTATTTCCATCCCACTAGTCAACTTAAATTGACTCTCTATTCGTATGATACCACCCCTTTAATACTAACGGATATATCGACCGAAATATCCGTTACTTTCAACCATATAAATCCCACATATACACACATGTATACTTGTACACTAGGGCTGTTACAGAAACTTTCAATAGAGACAATTATCTGTTTCATAGAGACAGAAATATTCGTAGTAAAAACGATTGAGCTTAGAATTATAATCATTCACTTATAATGTGCTTCTATACAAAGAGCTCAAGTAGTATGAAAATATATTGTCCATGCTTTTTTTGATATATTACAAACACCAATATATCATGTACAGACATCCTTTAAGAGCTACTTTTAAACAGTATAGAACGATCTTTATAAGGGAAACCGCTCTATTCATTAGATCAACATCACAGGTTGATAATTTCTAGTTTAGACTACAAATCAAATATATGTTATATGAACTAATTGAGCAAGAAGAAACAATCTTTATGGATCAATACATATGGAATCGACCAGCAAGACAGTTCTATTTTTTCTTTCTCCATCCGTCAAATCCAAAGCTATTTGACATTCAGACATCCAACTCTGCTGGATCTAAACCAATTTATTCATACAAGAACGACATCACCGCTTCATACGAACATCACTTCAATACACACGTGGCAATAAACTAGCACAAGTCTTTCACTTCATGGGCACCTATCTAATCATACAGACGAAAGCCATGATGATAAGTATCAACTCTTAGAGCCCTGCCTGTCGGATCGAAAATGTACCATTGTCCATCTTTCTTCCCATCCTTTAATGCCCCTCGCTCTTTAAGCTTACCTGTATCATAATAGTAATCTAAATAAAAACCAGTACCACGAACAAAACTCCCCGTTTTCTGTCCTCTTTTCACATCATAGTACTGCTTCTCAGAAACCCATTTACCCTTTAGGGTGTAATACACCGATACTGGCAAATCACCACCATAGTCTGTTCTCAAAATATCCCCTTGTAAATTATATACAAAATAGTCTCCATCCAATTGTTCATTACGATAGTTCAACTTCTGTACAACGACATGTTTTCGCTTGATGGTATATACTTCTTTGATCCAAGTACCATCTCGCATTCCATCTTTTACCTTCCCACTAATCCAACCATAAACGGTAGACTTTTCATCCGTTTTGGTTAAATATATGTACACCACTGCGTTCAACATCGTAGAATCCAAATTGAGAAACAAACCTTGATGAATTAGAAACAGAGGAGTATCTCTGTTTATTTCTTTTAAATTACAATCCAATACATGAAGGCGAGGTAACGACCGATTCATCTTCTCTAGACTCTTATTTCTTTGCTTCTTCACTCTATGATCTCGTGCCGATAACGCTAAGGGTAGAAAGGCTAAAATGATTATGACGAATATATGCTTCATATTAAATTCCTGTTAGAGATAAGCCTTTACGATACACGTCCACTTTAAGCAACTCACCACTTTCACTATAATAAGACCAACGACCATCTCGTTTCCCTTTAGACAAATGCCCTTCAACCTTCAAAACACCACTTTCGGGATAATAATCCCGATACCCCCCCCGTACCTTGCTTAAAGGTCAAAGTATCGATCAATTTGTCTTTTGTATCATATATATAACAATCACCATCTAATATGTTATTTACATAACGCATCTTTCTTACATAAGGATAACTCTCGTTTAGGTATTGACTAATTTTCCACTCCCCCTCTCTTTTTCCATGAATAAGCTCACCATCTGCACTAGCACAAATATCATTTTCTCCAAAGTCAATGAAATCGATCGCCCGAATACTCCGTTCTACCTGGATTGACACATATCCTGTTGCCAAAGTGGAATCACCCAAGAAATCAGTAAAAGTGGAATCTTTTAATGTTAAAAACATCTCTTTACAATCTCCTGTTCCTCTAATTTCACAATCATTAATCTCATGAATCACAGCCACTTCTTCCTGTGACACAGTGGATTTGTCTTTAGAAAAACAATCATATTCTGTATTAATGAACATGAACAATAAAATTACATACTTCATAGTTATTTAGGTTATATTAGATAGTTACCCTCTTCACACATGGCTTCAACACCTAATAATAAAAGGCATATCGATACCAAGCTCTATTTTTATTTTTTGAAAATAATCGATAATTATTATCTGTAGAAGGATCAACAGATGCATGCTAGTAGTAACTCATTTGTAGGATATTCTAAAGTACTCCATCCTTCACTGACTTCCAAATATATATTTAGGGGATTTTAATGTTTTAATATTCATCAATAATTACCTGCATGTATTATACATATTCAGTCCTATTCGAACCCAAAGTTTCGCTTTGATAGACCAAACAAAAAATATTCATAAGGACTTAGGGCTCATTTCAGAATGTAATGGGTATTAATTATCATACCACCAATATTTTAATGGGGACAATTAGTAAAATTTCGGTATATTTGCCAAATTGGAGGGGACATCTATTGTTGAAATAAAATCCTTAGGATCGGAAAACACAACATGATGTACAACTATCCATATATTTAGCAAACAATAAGTTGGATCAATTACAGTATCGTAAGCTTTATTCCAACACTATTTCGATATAGATTATACCGATGAAGAATATTCGTAACTTTTGTATTATTGCCCATATTGATCATGGGAAAAGCACTCTCGCCGATCGTTTACTTCAAGTAACACAAACGATTAGTGAAAGGGAGATGAAAGCGCAGGTTTTGGATGACATGGACCTAGAGAAGGAGCGTGGTATTACCATTAAAAGTCATGCAATTCGAATGGATTACCAATATAAGGGAGAAGAGTATATCCTCAACCTTATTGATACTCCGGGCCACGTGGACTTCTCATACGAAGTTTCGAGATCTATAGCTGCCTGTGAAGGGGCACTCCTTATCGTGGATGCTACCCAAGGAATACAAGCTCAAACTATATCGAACCTATATCTTGCTATCGAGAATGATTTGGAAATCATCCCTGTTTTGAACAAAATGGATCTTCCAAATGCGATGCCTGAGGTCGTAGAGGATCAAATTATAGATCTTATCGGTTGTAGTAGAGAAGACATCTTACGTGCTTCTGGAAAAACAGGAGAAGGTGTTGATTTTCTTTTAGAGACCATTATCCATAAAGTTCCTGCTCCTGTGGGAGATCCTAAAGCTCCGCTCCAGTGTTTGATCTTTGACTCTGTTTTTAACCCATTTAGAGGGGTAATCGCTTATTTTAAAGTGGTTAATGGAGAGATGAACAAAGGGGATTGGGTCAAATTCATGGCTACTCAAGGAGAGTATAAAGCGGAAGAGATTGGTTTTCTCCGCCTTAATATGGATCCAGCAAAAAAACTATCAACAGGAGATGTAGGATATATTATCTGTAGTATCAAGACAGCCAAAGAGGTGAAAGTGGGAGATACTATCACTCATAAAGAGAACCCTTGTGAAGGACTTATTGATGGCTTCGAGGAGGTTAAACCAATGGTTTTTGCCGGAGTATATCCTATTGACAGTGAAGACTATGAAGATCTTCGGGCAGCAATGGAGAAACTTCAGTTAAATGATGCTTCTCTTACTTATGAGCCAGAATCATCGGCGGCCCTTGGTTTCGGATTCCGTTGTGGATTCTTAGGACTTCTTCATATGGAAATTATTCAAGAACGACTTGATCGAGAATTTAGTATCAATGTGATCACAACAGTTCCTAACGTTTCCTACATTGTTCACACTCACAAAGGAGAAGAGTACGAAGTGTATAATCCAAGTGGTTTGCCTGAAGTAACTCTTGTCGATTACATCGAAGAACCAGTAATTCAAGCACAGATCATTACAAAATCAGATTATATCGGACAGGTAATGTCGCTATGTATGGAAAAACGTGGAGTTCTTTCACATCAAAACTATCTTACGACAGATCGTGTAGAACTAACATTCAGTATGCCTTTAGGTGAGATCGTCTTTGATTTTTATGACAAACTAAAAAGTATATCCAAAGGGTATGCCTCTTTTGACTATCACCAAACAGGACATCAAAGAGCTAAATTAGTTCGTTTAGATATTCTTCTTAATGGAGAGATGGTGGATGCACTTTCTGCCCTTATTCACTTCGACAATGCGCAGACTTTTGGGCGTCGTGTATGCGAAAAACTGAAAGAGTTAATCCCTCGACAACAATTTGATATTGCTATTCAAGCTGCCGTAGGAGCTAAGATTATCTCTCGTGAAACAGTAAAAGCAGTACGTAAAGATGTTACTGCAAAATGTTATGGTGGAGATATCTCTCGTAAGCGTAAACTTCTTGAAAAACAGAAGAAAGGTAAAAAACGTATGAAACAGGTAGGTAATGTAGAAGTACCACAGAAAGCTTTCTTAGCAGTACTTAAATTGGATTAATCCAAACATCCTACTACTTAAATATTAAAAAAGGAGTCCCCTATCGCAGGAGACTCCTTTTATTTTTTTATCCAATGAAGGATAGAGTCTGAATCATTACTCTACACTTAATTGTCCTTTTCCATCTGCATTTTTAAGGTTACGAACCCCAGTATCCCCACCTTTTGACATACTCAAATCAACAGGTTTATTGGTTTTCCATCCACCTCTAGTAAAGTCAGGAATATCGATAGGTGCAGAACGATTCGCAATAGACCACTCGCTTAGAGGTGTCAAACAACTCCATGCAGCAGCATCATACACATCCATATCTACTGGTAGACCATTACGTAAACAGTCAATCAATCTCCAGTCCATCACAAAGTCCATTCCACCATGACCACCAACTTTTTTAGCCATCTCTCCTACACGACGAATTAGCTCAGGAGTATACTTCTCTTCCATATCTTTAAACTCTTTGTTATCTAAGATATGGTGACCAAAAGCAAGATGCTGTTTAGGCCACTTCTGTGCAAAACATTTCGTTCCACTCAACATATGAATACGAGAATATGGACGAGGAGAAGAGACATCATGCTGAATCATAATCGTTCGTCCTTTAATAGTACGTATCAATTGTATATCCATATTTCCACGCATCTTCTTACCAACGAATTTTTCGAAGAAAGGATCCTCTTTTGCCTTCTCTTTGATTCGTTGTTCTAAAGTGAAATCATCAGACATGATCGAAGTAAGGTAGTCCATACGGTCTCCACGATTCACATTCATTGCCTGACAAATTGGTCCTAAACCATGAGTTGGATAAACATTTGCCATACGTTGGTTCTCATACATTCTCCACATACGAGTGTATGCTCCATCTGTCATCTTTTCGTCTTTTGGCTTATTAAACAACCAATAGTCTAGGTCGTGGATATATGCACCCTCACCATGAATCAGGTCACCGAATATGCCATTCTGTGCCATACTCAATGTGAGCATTTCGAAGAAGTCATAACAACAGTTTTCAAGAATTACGCAGTGTTTTTTGGTTCTTTCAGAAGTCTCAACCATTTGCCAACACTCTTCCATGGTACGAGCAGTAGATACCTCAACAGCAGCATGCTTGTCTCCTTCCATTGCAGCAATAGCCACTGGCACGTGCCACTCCCATGGTGTCGCAATATAAACAAGGTCTACCAAGTTACTATCACATAACTTTTCAAAAGCTCTATCTCCTCCGATAAACTCTTTTGCTTTAGGAAGTCCTGCTTTTGCAATTATCTTTTGTGCTCCATCTAAAGCTCCCTGACGAATATCACAAATTGCAGCAATTTCTACTCCTTCAATATGTGTCATTCGCTCCACTGCTCCAGCTCCTCTGTCGCCAATACCAACAAAACCAATACGAACAGTGTCCAACTTAGGTGCCGCATAGCCACTCATGTTAAAATGACCGTCAAAGCCGTCAGTTGAATCGTCATTCACTTTTACAGTCTCTTTGGTTGCAGTACAAGAAACCAAAGGCATCGCAGCAACAGCGCCAGCTCCTACAGAGAGCTCTTTAATAAAGCGTCTTCTATCTCTTTTCATTGTGTTTTTTCAGTTTATTTAGTTTTAAACATTATAAATATATAGATATATTATTAAAATCGTAAGCTGTCATTCCATTTTTTCATCAATGTAGAACACATTTAAGTTCAACAACTAAAGATTAACAATCTCCTATGACATCTATCATGTATTTAAATACAACTTATCATAAAACACAGCTCAATCAAAGATCCAATTCGACTCTATGTATAAATTAAATAGATACTCCATTTGTCAAAAAAACAAAAAGAGATACCGAAATCACCGTATCTTTTTCTGATTTTCTATTAAAGAAGAATATTACTTTTCTCTTTTTTGTAAAAAATAAACCACAACAAAATAGGTTAAAAAGCCCAAACCAATCATGCACAACTCAAGCCCTAAGGGACCAATAGCATTCCTTATACTGTAGTATTGTAAAGGTTCTCCATTTTGGGCATACATCTTCTCTATGATAAAAAATCCAAAACCAGAAAAGATGGCAACAAAGGCCCATTTCAGGCTACTCCATCGTTCTGTTGATCCAGTTTTTAAATCACTACATGTATCGGATAAATTAGTAAAAGTGTTCGGCAATTCATTTAATGTTTTCACATCCACTTCGCCACTCTTTAATATATTTAGTCTTCTCGTCTGTAATCGCGCACTCGTTATTACCAAAACAATTTTATAAATTGTGTAAAACAATGCGATAGGAATAAATACACCCATAATAATAAATTTTAATGTTCGTTTGTCCATTTGACGACAAAGCTTATTGTAAGGTTTCAAAAAAATAAATTTTAATTTTGAAACCTTACAATACCAAATGCCGTCCTATAGAACATATGGATGATAAAACGCTTATAAAACAGATTAAAAAAGGAAACACTCATGCTTTCGAGTTTTTGGTACGTAAATACCAGAGACTTGTATTCCATATGTTATATAAGATGGGCTTTACCCAAGAAGTGGTTGAAGATCTTGCACAAGAAGTCTTTATCAAACTATACGAGAAGATAGATAGTTTTAGAAACGAGTCAAAGATCTCTACCTGGGTAGCATCCATCACATGGCGACACGGTATTGATTATAAGAGAAAAAAGAGACCTATGGTATCCCCTAGTGAAGATCTCAGTTCTTATGAGAATTTAACCCCTTCTAATGAAGAGATTCTTGCGAATTTGTACAAAGAAGAGAAACAACAGATGGTACAAGATGCTATTAAGAAACTTCCCTATGATTCGCAATGTTTAATAAACCTATTCTACAACGAAGAGTTCTCTTACGAAGAGATATCTGAAATAACAAAGAAACCGTTGGGGTCGGTTAAATCAATGCTAAATAGGGCAAGAACAAGAATTAAAGAGATTGTAAGTAAAAAATATAGGAAAGAGTTGAAGGAGGAACAGGTATGAAACATTATGACAATGAATTAGACCAATTAATTGCAAAGTCTTTAAGTAGTTCGAAAGATAAAATGGTGATTCCAGAGAACTTCACAAAGAGAGTTATCTCTAAAATAGCTACAAAACATAGCTACAAAAAGCTCTTCGTATCATGGATTCAAATCGTGGGTATCTATGTCGTTACTGCTGTTGCACTGACAACACTCGTCAATTTTCTATTCCCGAAATCAGTCGATAATATTATTGAATGGCACTTGTCTCATTGGAACCTCTGCTTAATATCAATAATATTTATCGTATACATATCACATATGAATCAAGTAGTTATAAACTATCTATTCAAAAGATACTCCATAAAACTGAAAGATTAACTTTGATATAGATTGTTCATTTGAATGAAGCAGCAGACTAAATCGTGTACAAAGTAGTTCAGGCAAAATATAAGGAGAGTGGCAAGGTGTCTATATTTGTGAAATAGCATAGAGATGAGCTACTTCAGTACGCTTGTTCACACTACTCTAAAAGGATCTCATTAGACATAAACACTTCAGTAGAAACATTCCTCCTGAGTTGATCAAAACGTCTTATATTGCCTCATATTTTAAATAAAAGGAGCAACCTCTTTTTATTTTTTATACGCTCACTGTAAACCAAATCCAATATACGTCTATCATTTTACGAACCGTTTCATTATTACACGATTTTAAGGTGGCGTGTGAGTTAAAAAAGATGTTTTGAAAAAGTAGTACTTATGTATAAGGATATTAATATCACCATGGCGTTCTTGTTTGGCATAAATATACCTCTTTATTTGATCTCATTTTTTCATCTACATAGACATCGCTATTGGAAGAATCGTATACAATATTCATCGCACCAAGAATAGAAAAAACCTCTCTAGGGAATATTCGAGTCCTGCAAATCAATAGGTCGGCACTGAATAGAGTCATTAGAATAATAATATCACTTCACCTGCTTAACCACATCACCTAAAATTGTTCATGAACTGACTTCATTATCCCTTCCGTTACCCTTTAGTTACCCTTTAGATACCCTTTGGTTACTCTATGGGTAACCAAACCGTAAGCGATCCGTTTCTCATTCGTAAGCGAAGGACGAACCAATATCATTTCAAAGTACTCTCTTTAGAGCTCTAAAGTCGAATGGCACACTGTAGGTTTATCCACTTGATAATTCTAAATAAAATATTCCTTCGCTTTAGAAATGAAACACTTTATCCTTTCGAGATTTAGAAGTATATTCAGGTCCTAAAATCTTATTTATTTGCTCTACAGTCTCTTTTGCATTCTCTATATAAGTTAACTGATTTACCTCTTTAGAGTGGTATTCTGACACTTCTAATAATGGAAATTCATTCTCACATCCATCTATATCATTCATCAATTCTATCGATGGAAAAGAGTGTTTTAGCATCTTGGGCATGATTACTTTGTTTAATAAGTTGTTCCTCCCTTTTATACTTGTAATTTCATAACAACTGCTTAGATCCAATTCTGTAAGTCTATTGGAAGCAAACATAAAAGTCTCCAATTTCGACTGATTAGACATATTTAAAGAAGAAAGAAAATTGAATGAAACATCAAGCAACTGAAGATGGGACTTTTGAGGAAGTATAATTTCGTCTAAGTGGTTATAGCTTATATCTAAAGAGCTTAATAGATACAGATCATGAATATCAATTTGTTTTAGACTGTTGTGACTAAGGTCAATCATGGTAGGAAATGGAGGCAAAAGAACCTGCTGCAAATGATTATTGCTCAAGTCAACCTGCTTCAATGCAAACAACCCACGAAGATCAACCCGTTCTAATTGCATGCTAGATAGATTTAGTCCTTCCACCCGCTTAGGGATAGTACTCGTCCAAATAATATTCTTCCAATGAATGATATTTGGACTTGTCCAACCTAATTTGGACAAAGCATTGTCTTCTGTTCCATTTACGGATACATTATCTAAGACAATCTGTTTTAAAGTCTGAACATCACTTAGACTATATGTCGGCTCATTTTTATTAACACAGATAAAAAGAGCAACAATTGAGCATAATATTGCTTTCATTGTACAATCTTTAATTAAGCATTTCTAATAAAACTAATGATCCTAAAAAGGGATAATAGAATCATCTTTCATATATAAGACAATTCATAACTCATTTTATTTCAAACAAATGTGTTAAACTAAACTAATACATGTATAATAATATAGAACGTCTATTATGTCCAAAAAAAAATCCCATCACAGATATAGTGATGAGATTAGAGGTCAGTGGCGGATTCGAACCGCCGTGGATGGTTTTGCAGACCACTGCCTAGCCACTCGGCCAACCGACCCAAACGCATTAATAAAAATTGAGGTCAGTGGCGGATTCGAACCGCCGTGGATGGTTTTGCAGACCACTGCCTAGCCACTCGGCCAACCGACCTTTATTTGCGTTTGCGGTTGCAAATGTAATAAAAAAGAAACTACATACAACACTTCAAACTAAAAAATATTAATTATCTCTCTTGAGTCACACTCACAGAGCCAATCTGCCCACCCATTGGAGGATTAAGCTTAGACACTTTAATTCTTGCATGATGAACTTGGCCTTCAAAATCACGATATAATCGATCCAATATACGAGACGTTACATGCTCTAATAACTTAGATGGAATCATCATCTCCTCTTGTATTAATTCATACGCCTTAAGATAGTTTAAAGCATCATCTAAGTCATCTGTAACAGAAGCTTTAGAACAATCAGTTTCTATTCGGACATAAACGATAAAATTGTTTCCAACAACTTGCTCTTCCTTAAAATGTCCATGATATGCATGAAAATACATATCTTCAATCTCAATTACACCGTATTGCATTATATATTCTTTTTTTCAAATGCCATACAAAATAATGACATCTGCTTAAAACCTATGTTTTGATGCAAATTAATAAATAAAAATCGAAAGAGTTTAAAGAAACTATTTTACTTTTGTAATATGATAGAGATGTTGTATTACTACTCCTCTCTTTCCACTCTTTTCTATTTTAAAATTAGCTTTTTGCACACTTTGATTAACTATATCAAGTCATTGCAAAATAAAGAGATACAATATGACAGACACGAAGAAAACGAATGGGACAGAAGAGTCCAAAGTTCCGACTAACTTCATCCACCAAATCATAGAGGGAGAAATTGCAAAAGCAAAAGGAGAATTAAATATCCATACACGATTCCCTCCTGAGCCTAACGGATATTTGCACATTGGGCATGCAAAGTCAATATGTCTAAATTTTGGTACTGCCCAGAAATATGGAGGTATTACAAATTTAAGATTTGATGATACAAACCCTTCCAAAGAGAGTACTGAATATGTCGATTCAATAAAGAACGATATCAAATGGCTTGGTTTTGATTGGGGCGATAGAGAGTACTACACCTCAGACTATTTTGACAAGCTTTATGACTTCGCAGTGGCATTAATTAATAAAGGCTTGGCTTACGTTGATTTCCAAAACCAAGAAACAATTAGTGCACAAAGAGGTACACCAACACGTCCTGGGACAGAAAGTCCATACAGAAATACTACTCCAGAAGAAAACCTCGCTGGGTTCGAAAAAATGAAGGCAGGAGAGTATGATGAAGGAGACTGTGTTCTTCGTGCAAAAATTGATATGGCCTCTCCAAACATGCACATGAGAGACCCTCTTTTGTACCGAATCATGAAGGTTCACCACCATAGAACTGATGATAAATGGTGTATCTATCCTATTTATGATTTTGCACACGGACAGGGAGACTATTGGGAGAATATTACTCATTCTATCTGTACACTTGAATTCGAAGTACACAGACCTCTTTATGATTGGTTCATTGAACAATTAAAAGAAGGGGAATACAGACCTCAACAAATAGAGTTCTCTCGTCTTAATCTTAGTTATACCATCATGAGTAAGCGTAACCTTCTTGCACTAGTGGAGAATGGTCATGTAACAGGATGGGATGATCCAAGGATGCCTACTATTTCAGGGCTTAAGAGACGCGGATATACTCCAGTATCTATTAGAAACTTCTGTGATAAAATTGGTATTACTAAAACCAATGGCGTTACAGACGTAGCTCTTTTAGAGCATGCTGTTAGGGAAGATCTTAATAAAACAGCACAACGTGTTATGGGAGTAGTAAATCCATTAAAAGTGGTTATTACGAACTACCCGGAAGATCAAGTAGAAGAGTTAGATGCTGTAAATAACCCAGAAGATCCTTCGATGGGGAAACGTAAAGTTCCATTTACTCGTGAAATCTATATTGAAAAAGAAGACTTTATGGAGAATGCTCCTAGAAAATTCTTCAGACTTTCAGTAGGTAAAGAGGTTCGTCTGCGTTATGCATATTTCATCACTTGTAACGAAGTTATCAAAGATGAAAATGGAGAGATAATCGAACTAAGATGTACATATGACCCTGCTTCCAAAGGTGGAACATCACCTGATGGAAGAAAAGTCAAAGGAACACTTCATTGGGTTTCTACGACGGAGAATATTGAAGCAGAAGTTCGTGACTACGATCGTCTTTTTAACGACCCATCACCATCGGGACATAAAGACAAGAACTATCTAGATTTTCTTAATCCAGATTCTTTAAAAGTTTTGAACAAGTGCTACATCGAACCATTTGTTAAAGACGCTAAAGTTGAAGATCATTTTCAATTTGAACGCCTTGGATATTTCAACGTTGATAAAGACTCAACGGCTGAAAATATGGTATTCAACAAAACGGTTGGTTTAAGAGATTCTTGGTCTAAAAAATAGGTCTATTTAACAATAGATACAAAAGGTAGAAGAGCCACTCTTCTACCTTTTTTGTTTTTCAGAACATAACAGAGTCTATTGCATAACTAAAAAAGATAATATACTTTGTTGCACCCGAACAAAACCATTAAGTTCTTCTTATTATCTTTAGCATATGACACCAACACATAACACCTCACATAAAGTTGATTTAGACTCTAGGCAAATCAATCAAGACTTAGACCTAGGGATACACTACACAAAAGAGAAAACCTCTCTTAAATTGTGGTCTCTCGACGCGAAGAGGATCATTTGGAGAATTTATTCTAATGGCTCTGGAGGAAGCCTTCTTTTTGAAGTATTATTAAAATCAAAAGGCAATGGAATATGGGATGCTGAAATAGATAAAGATTTAGATGACCTTTACTATACAATCCAAGTTGAAGGAGAAGAGGGATGGCTTAATCAAGTTCCAGATATTTATGCGAAATCAACGGGTATCAATGGAATTAGAGGATATATCTTTGATTCTAATAAAACATATCCAGATGGATGGGGTAACGATTCATACGTTAAACTAAAGAGGTATACAGATGCTGTTCTCTACGAGATGAGTATTAGAGACTTCACTATACATCCCGATTCAGGGGTTGAAAACTCAGGTCTTTTTCTCGGTCTTACGGAACAAAATACCCAAAATTCATACGGACAATCAACAGGACTTGACCATCTCGTAGAGCTAGGAATAACCCATGTTCATTTGCTTCCCGTCGCTGATTTCGTCTCTATCGATGAGAAACTTCCAAAGGATAAATATAATTGGGGATACGATCCACTAAATTTTAATACACTTGAAGGGGCTTACAGTACAGCACCTGAAAATGGGTTAAAACGTATGATCGAATTCAAGAAGATGGTATTGGCCTTACACAAAAAAGGTATTGGAGTCGTTTTAGATGTCGTATACAATCACACAGGATTAATCAAAAACAACTATTTTGAAGAATTATATCCTGGATACTATTTCCGAAAATACAGCGATGGCACCTTGTCCAATGCAAGTGGTTGTGGAAATGAACTTGCAACAGAAAAAGAGATGGTTCGAAAATACATCATTGACTCATTAAAGTTTTGGTGTGAGAACTATCATATAGATGGCTTTAGATTTGACTTAATGGGAATCTATGACATTGAAACAATGAATATTATTCAAGAAGAATTGAGGGCTATTAACCCTTCAATACTACTTTATGGAGAAGGATGGAGTGCTGATAAATCGGTACTCGAAGAGAACCAAAGAGCGGTAAAAGCAAACACAAGTAAACTCCAAAATATTGCTTGCTTTTCCGATGAATTTCGTGATACACTAAAAGGCAATCAGTTTAATTCAAATTCACTAGGGTTTATTAGTGGCCTACAAAATCAAGAAGAGTCGCTCAAAAAAGCAATTATTGGAGGACTAGAACATACACAAATCAATAACACTCTGATCCCACAACAAAACTGGGCTAACAATGCAGCTCAAGTAGTCAATTATTTCTCATGTCATGATGATTATACCATCTATGATAAATTATCACTCGTAACACCATCAGAACAAAATAGCTCAAAGATCCTTCGCGTAAAACTAGCGTTGGCTATCACCCTATTTTCACAAGGAATCCCATTCTTGCATAGTGGAGTGGAACTTCTTCGATCAAAAGAAGGCATTCAAAACAGTTATAAATCGCCTGACTTTATCAATCAAATCAAGTGGAGTGATAAAAAAGGAGAGATAAAAAACCTCTCTTCATATTTAAGAAACCTAATAAAAATAAGAAAAGAGATATCTGAATTTCGCCTATCTGAAATAGAAAACATAGAAGAAGTGATCTCTTTTTCAGAAGACTACATTCCAGGTATCGTCAATTTCTCGATGAATATATCTTCAAAAAATAGATGGAATATTCATAAATTAACCGTAGTATTTTCGAATCATACAGAAATATTGCCTCTAAATATCTCTAATGAACACTCCTTTCAATTAGACATTGAAAGCTTACAGTTAAAAGAGATTAGACCTGATATTTCGATCAATATTAAACCTCTTTCAACATCGATATTTGTTTGTCTATAAGAGAGGAAAAAGAAGGTCTAAACCCTTATAATCTAATCCCAAATGTTGGCCAACATCTTGATTGGTCAACACCCCATTATAGATATAAACACCTTCTGCAAAACCTATGTTGTATCGAATGTGATTTGCAATGCTCGGACTATTTGAAAGTCCAAGTAATACAGAAGTCAAGACATTACTCAATGCAATAGAGGCTGAACGTGAAACACGTGTAGTAATATCCCGAACACAATAGTAAACCAATCCATTCTTAACATAGGATGGATTGTGCATACTTCTTAGTTCTGACCCCTCAAAACAGCCTCCTTGCATCATATTTAAATCAATCACTACCGCTCCTTGCTTTAATATCCTCATTGTCTCTTCAGGAATAAAAAGATCTAAAGGACTATTCTTGGGAAGTGCACCAATAACTACATCTGCACTTTTAAAAGCCTTAGCCAAAGCTTGTGGGTAAAAGATAGAGGTAGAAAGATAGCCACCAATCTTTGTGTTCATGTCTCTAAGACGATTGACGCTATCATCAAACACTTTTACCGTAGCTCCCATTGCTGAAGCACTTCTAGCAGCATATTCAGATGCAGTACTAGCTCCTAAAATGACAACCTCTGCAGGAGAAATACCTGTGATACCTCCTAAAAAAACACCCCTACCCTTGCAGTCATTTGAAAGGTAGTTTGTTGCAACTTGTATTGCAAGCATACCAGACAATTCAGACAATATCTGAGCAATAGGATACTCGTTGTAATCATTCTGAAGATACTCGAATGAGATACAAGTAACACGTTTCTTTTGAAGTTTCTGAATAAGGTCTTTCGATTGTAGAAACAATTGTAAAGGAGAGAATATTATTTGTCCTTTTTTAAGATATTGAACCTCTGAAATATCTAGAGGGGTCATCTTTACGAGTATTTGACATTCAAAGACCTCATCTAAAGAACTACATATATCCACTCCATACTCAGAGTAATCGACATCATCAAAACTGGCTCCTTTACCTGCTTTTGTAAGCATACGAACAACATTCCCATTTTTGATCAGAAGTTCACAACCCTGAGGAGTAAGAGAAATTCTATTTTCCTCTTTGGGATCAGATCCTATAATCCCAATAGTTAACTGTTGCTTCCCTGAAATATGGTGCTTAAGCTCCTCTTGTGGCAAAAGCTTTTGCTGGGTAAGAGATTCCAGTCTTAACAAATCTCGATTATTCATACATTATAATTTTTGAGTCGTAATCATTCTGGTCCCATCTTCTTGCTCTTCCAATTTAACAACTACAGTATTGGTCGGAAGAAGAGGATCAATAAGTTCAGGCCATTCTATAAGGCATATCTTCCCTGAATAGAAATACTCTTCATATCCAAAATCATACACCTCTTGGATGTTTTTTATCCGATAGAAATCAAAGTGAAATATATTCCCTTTGGAACTTGCGTACTCATTCACTAAAGAAAAGGTAGGACTTGTTACATAGTCCTCCACTTCTAATACTTCACACAGTGCTTTTATAAATGTAGTTTTTCCAACTCCCATCGTTCCATAAAAAGCAAAAACTGTTTCATCAGAGTGTGCTTCTAAAAATTCTCTTGCCACTCTATCAATATCTCCAATAGATTGAATTACTTCTTTAAACATATTCTCAATAAAAATAGTTTCAACTAAACATTAATTTTCGCATCTGTCAAATTTATATGTTTTTTATCACTCATTGACGATCGCTAGATTCATATTAAAAAAAATATTCTAACTTAGGGGGAAGTTACAAAAAGATTAAAATTAAAGCTATGAATATTCCAGAAAATCTAAAGTATACCAAAGACCACGAATGGGTTAAGGTTGAAGGAAATATCGCAACTGTTGGGATCACGGACTTTGCTCAATCGGAACTAGGAGAAATTGTATATGTCGAAATTGAGACTGAAGATGAAGACCTAGATAAAGAAGAAGTTTTTGGTACTGTAGAAGCTGTTAAGACCGTTTCTGACCTATTTATGCCTATTACAGGGAAAGTAGTTGAAGTGAATGGTAATCTTGAAGATGCTCCAGAACTTGTAAATAATGACCCTTTTGAAGAAGGTTGGATGATCAAAATTGAAATCGCAGATACTACTGAACTTGAAGAACTCTTAGATGCAAAAGCATATTCAGATATTGTTAAAGACTAAAACTCTTTAGACTCAGCAAAAAGAGAGAGACTTAAATAAAATAGGTCTCTCTCTTTTTTTTATTCATATACAAACAAAAAGAAAGGCTGCCTAAATTAGACAGCCTTCTTTGTATTTCATTATATAGTACTAATTAAAGTTTCTTAGCAACTTCTACTAGCTCATATGCTTCAATAACATCGTCTACGCGAATGTCGTTGTACTTTTCAATACTTACACCACATTCGTAACCATGTGTTACCTCTTTCACATCGTCTTTGAAACGTTTCAACGCAGCCAATTCACCTGTATAAACCACGATACCGTCGCGAATTAAGCGGATCTTAGCATTTCTTGAAACTTTTCCTTCTCGAACGAAACAACCAGCAATTGTACCCACTTTAGAGATCTTGAATATTTCACGAACCTCCACTGTAGCAACAATTTCTTCTTTAATCTCAGGAGAAAGCATTCCTTCCATTGCAGCTTTAACCTCTTCGATCGCATCATAAATAATAGAGTAAAGACGAATATCAATCTCCTCTTTCTCAGCTAATTTACGTGCTCCAATAGAAGGTCTTACTTGGAAACCAACAACAATCGCATTCGATGCTGTTGCCAACATAACATCAGATTCAGAGATCTGACCAACAGCCTTATGGATAATATTAACCTGAATCTCTTCTGTTGAAAGCTTAATAAGTGAATCAGACAATGCCTCAATAGAACCATCCACATCACCCTTAACAATAACATTCAACTCTTGGAAGTTTCCAATAGCAATACGACGACCAATCTCATCAAGTGTGATATGTTTCTGAGTTCTCAATCCTTGCTCTCGTTGAAGCTGCTCTCGTTTATTTGCAATCTGACGTGCCTCACGTTCACTATCTAAACAGTTGAATTTATCACCTGCCTGTGGTGCACCATTCAGTCCCAATACTAATACTGGTTCAGAAGGACCTACACTCTTAACCTGTTGGTTACGCTCATTAAACATCGCTTTCACGTGTCCGTGGTAAGGACCAGCAAGAATAACATCTCCTACATGTAAAGTCCCTGACTCAACAAGCACAGTAGAAGTATATCCACGACCTCTATCTAATGATGATTCAACTACAGAACCGATAGCTCGTTTATCTGGATTAGCTTTCAAGTCTAGCATTTCTGATTCAAGTAAAACTTTATCTAGAAGTTCAGAAACCCCCAAACCAGTCTTTGCAGATATCTCTTGCGATTGATATTTTCCACCCCAATCTTCAACCATATAGTTAAGATTAGCCAATTCACTCTTTATACGTTCTGGATCCGCTGCGTCTCTATCGACTTTATTGATAGCAAATACAATCGGTACACCAGCAGCAGCAGCATGGTTTATCGCCTCGATTGTTTGTGGCATCACATTATCATCCGCCGCTACAATAATAATAGCAACATCAGTAACTTGAGCACCACGAGCACGCATCGCAGTAAAGGCCTCGTGACCTGGAGTATCTAAGAAAGTAATCTTACGTCCATCTTCTAGAGTTACATTATATGCACCAATGTGCTGAGTAATTCCTCCAGCCTCTCCAGCTATCACATTCGCCTTACGAACATAATCAAGAAGTGATGTCTTACCATGATCAACGTGACCCATTACAGTAATAATAGGAGGACGAACTAAAAGATCTTCATCTTTATCAACCTCTTCTGCAATTGCTTCTTGTACCTCAACAGAGATAAAATCAACTTTATAACCAAATTCTTCAGCAACGATACTTAAAGTTTCTGCATCTAAACGTTGGTTAATAGAAACCATTGTACCAAGGTTCATACAAGTTGCGATCACCTGTGTTGCGGTAACATCCATCATGGTTGCCAACTCACTAACAGAAACGAACTCAGTAACCTTTAATACTTTCTTATCTTGAGCAATTACTGCTTCTTCTTTAGCAACTTTCTCACTTGCAGCTTGTCTCTTATCACGACGGTGCTTTGCTCCTTTAGACTTACCTTTAGAAGTTAAACGTGCTAAAGTATCCTTAATTTGCTTTTGAACATCTTCTTCAGAAACCTCTTTTTTCACAATTGGTTTACGACCTTTTGTGTGTTTACGGTTGTTTGGTCTCTGACTATTGTTTCGGTTTTGACCACCTTGTTGACCACCTTGTTGACCACCACGGTTATTACGGTTATTATTTTGGCTATTATTTTGGTTCCCATCTTTATTATTCTGGTTCCCACCGTTTTGTCCTTGACCGCCTCTTTGACCATTTCTGCCTCGGTTATTACCTTGTCCTTTATTTGCAGAGTCGGTTCCTTTAGCATTAATGTCAACCTTCTCTTTTGGAAGGCGTTTTCTCTTCTTTTTATTTTTATCAGACTTAGAAGATTTGTCTGATTTCTTTTCTACAGGAAGTTCAATTTTCCCAACAACCTTAGGACCAGACAATTTCTGTCTCTCAGTGTGAAATACACTTTCTTCCTTTTTTTCAACAGGCTTGTTAGCTTGATCCTTTTTTCCGTTTTCTTTAGTCATTCTTTCGTTACTTTCCTCTTTAGGCTTATCTAAAGCTTTGTCCGTCTTATTCTTTTTATCTGATGATGAAGCTTCCTGAAGTGTCGATGATTCGACTTGCGGCTTTTTATTAACTGCAGTTTCGATGACACGTTGCTCATCAACAGCCTTTTCCTTTCGGACCTCAGGAGTATTTTCTTTTTTCTCCGTTTTTAATGGAGCTTTTTTCTTAGGTTTATCTTTAATTGGTTCAGAAAATTGTTTTTTATCCACAACCTCTTTCGCTGGTTTGGAAGTATCGGCAGATTTATCTTTTTCAGGCGTTTTTTTGTCTTTTGTAGACTTTTTCGAAGTAGAGAGGTCTATTTTTCCTAATACTTTTAATTTAGGCTTTGTTTGAACCTCTTCTTGAACCTTTTTTTCAGAAGATGAAGTGCCCTCTTTCTCCTCTTTTGGAGAAGAAACAACAGGTTCTGACACCTTCTCCTGCGTTGGAGCATCGGAAGGAGTATTGGGTACATCATCATTCGCAATAACAGAGTCCTTTGCCTTACGACTATTTGGTCTAAGAGCAACCTTCTCACTACGTTTCTTTAGATCGTGATCATTGCGGAACTCACTCTCTAACTCTTTAACCACAGAAGACTCTAATTTGGTGTTTGGATTACTTTTAATCTCAAACCCCTTTTTCTGTAAGAAATCAGTAATCGTACTGATCCCCACATTGAGTTCCTTGGCCACCTTACTTAATCTTTTTCCTTCTGAAACCATATAATGCTTTGATTTTTTTTCAAATAACAGTATGCTTAGTTACAGACCCTATACCTTTATACTTCCAACATTAACCAATAAATAAATGTTAAGAAGTGGGGCTTAGAACAAGCCCCAACCTAATATCTATGACATAATTATTCAAATTCCGATTGGAAAATATCAATTATTTCATCAACGGTCTCATCTTCTAGGTCTGTACGTTTAATTAATTCTTCACGACTTAAACGCAATACACTCTTGGCTGTATCACATCCAATCGATTTTAGTGAACCGATAATCCACTCATCAATTTCGTCTGAGAATTCGTCAATACTTACATCTTCGTCATCCTCTTCAGCTTCACGATACACATCAATCTCATAACCAGTCAATCGACTAGCCAAGCGGATATTTAAACCGCCTTTACCAATGGCAAGTGAAACTTGATCAGGACGCAAGAACACATCCGCTTTTTTAAATTCCTCGTTTATACGAATAGAAGTTACTTGTGCAGGATTAAGAGCTCTTTGGATATATAGTTGTACATTATTCGTGTAGTTTACTACATCAATGTTTTCATTCTTAAGCTCGCGTACAATTCCATGGATACGAGATCCTTTCATTCCAACACAAGCTCCAACTGGATCAATTCGTTCATCGTAAGATTCAACAGCAACTTTTGCTCTTTCTCCAGGAACACGCTCAATTTTCTTAATTATAATAAGACCATCGTAGATCTCTGGAACTTCTAATTCGAAAAGACGAGACAAGAAATCTGGTGAAGTACGAGAAAGCATAATCATAGGATTACTATTTCTCATCTCTACACTTGTCACGATTGCACGTACAGTATCTCCTTTTCTGAAAAAATCAGAAGGAATTTGTTCCGTCTTAGGCAAAAGCAACTCATTCTCTTCATCATCTAGAATAAGGATCTCACGCTTCCAAATTTGATAAACTTCACCAGTTACAATCTGTCCAATCTTAGACTTGTACTCGTTATAAATATTATCTTTCTCTAGCTCTAAAATACGTGCGGCTAAATTCTGTCTTAAGTTCAAAATCGAACGACGTCCAAAATCCTTAAAGCTTACTTCATCGGTCACATCTTCACCTAACTCATAATCAGAATCAATCTTTTTTGCTTCTGAAAGAGAAATCTGAAGATTTGGGTCCTCTAAATCTTCATCTTTTACGACTTCACGATTTCTAAATATCTCTAGATCACCTTTATCAGGGTTTATAATCACATCAAAATTCTCATCGGTCCCAAATTGTTTCTGTAGAACGCTTCTAAAAACATCCTCCAAAACACTCATCATGGTCGCACGATCAATATTTTTCAACTCCTTAAACTCCGAGAAAGTATCAATCAAATTAAGGTTATCCATTGCCTCTGATTTTTATTTGAATGAAACTACAACTTTCGCTGTCTTTATATCCGTATAGAAAAGAGTATGTTGTGTTGTCACCACAATCTTCTTCTTTTTACCTTCTACACGTTCTTTTTTACTTACTTCTAAAACAAACTTCTCTTGATCAGCCTCTTTTAAAACACCAACAAGTTTATCTCCTAAAGAGGTTACCAAATCAAGCTCTCTATCAATATTTTTTTCATATTGACGAGGTAGTTTCAATGGTTCTCCAACCCCTGCAGAATAAACAGTTAGCTCGAAATCTTCCGCTTCACGATCTAGGTTGTGTTCCACCTGACGACTTATTTCGATACAAGTATCCACATTTACACTTGAGTCACTATCAATTACGACAGTGATTACATTTGAAGACGACACAGTTAGATCAACCAAAAAAAGATCTCCAACCAACTTCTCTTCTAATAACTTATATACGGTATCTTTACTTATCATTTCAATATGGCTTAACAAAATAGGGGACTTTGTGTCCCCCAGCTGTACATCTCGCTCAATTCTGCCACAAAAATATAAAAAAACAAAATTGATTACAAATACATTAGCCCTTAAAAAATATTTACTTTCTATTTTCAGCTTACATGTTTTGATTCAACTAAATTGTGTCAAATAAAGTTCTATAATCTAAATAATAGTACAATTAAAGTCGATTAAATAAACTATTCTTACATTTGTGCTCTGAAGATCACTATTTTTTAATTCAAATTATTGTTATCTTCTTTAAGAATGACGAAATTCACAAAAACGTTATAATATTATGAAATTCACTGCTCAAGATATAGCTACTATCATAGATGGTACAGTGGATGGTGACAAAAATACTATCATCAAAAACGTATCAAAGATTGATGATAGTGCACCTGAAACATTGGCTTTTCTTGCCAATACAAATTACACCCACCATATCTATACAACCCAAGCTTCTGTTGTGCTTGTAAAAAATGATTTTACTCCAGATAAACCCCTTCAGTGTACTCTTATTAGAGTAAAAGATCCTTATACTGCAATTGCTACGCTACTAAATGCATATGCAGAAATGCAACCTCAGAAAGTCGGAATTGAGAATCCTAGTTACATGGCTAAAAGTGCAACTATCGGAGACGATATTTATCTTGGTGCCTTTGCATATATCGGAGAAAATGTAACTATTGGAAACAATGTTAAAATCTATCCGAACACTTATATCGGTGATAATACAGTCATTGGTGATAATTGCATTATTTATGCAGGGGTAAAAGTATATCCACAATCTCATATTGGTCAAAACTGTATTATTCATGCAGGTGCTGTTTTAGGGTCTGATGGATTTGGTTTTGCACCAACTAAAGATGGTTCTTATAAAAAGATTGCACAAATTGGTAACGTAAAACTAGAAGACAATGTAGAGATTGGAGCCAATACTACCATAGATTGTGCAACAATGGGATCTACTGTCATCAAGCAAGGTGTGAAGCTTGATAACTTAGTACAAATTGCACACAATGTCGTTATCGGAGAGAATACAGTAATAGCTTCTCAATCAGGAGTAGCAGGATCAACTAAAGTTGGTAGTAATTGCATATTCGCAGGACAAGTAGGGGTAGCTGGTCACTTAAAAATAGGAAACCATACGACACTTGCTGCACAAGCGGGTATCATGTCTGATGTGGATGAGAATCAAACACTTTTTGGAACTCCTGCAATGGATGTTAAACAAGCTTTCCGTATTGAGGCAGTTAAACGTAAACTACCTGACTTAAGACGCGACTTAAATAGTTTGTCTAAAAAAATAAAATCTCTTGATTTAGATTTATAAATCGCACATAAAATCTATCCTTGTTGACCTGAACTTTAACAGGAGAGGGTGTTGATAATATAATGAACTCTAAATCGATTCATAATCGATATTATCATAATATATCAACAAAGAGATATTAATCATTTAATGGATATTAATCTTATTGAATAAAATAATGAGTGATATACAAAAAACCATTTTAGAAACAGTTTCTATTTCTGGGAAAGGCCTACACACAGGTGCCAATGTAACAATGACATTTCTACCTGCACCAGAAAATCATGGCTTTAAATTTAAGCGTACTGATATTGAAGGCCACCCAATACTAGATTGTGATCTATCCCTCGTAACAGACACATCTAGAGGTACCGTTTTACAAATGGGAGATATTAGAATATCGACCATTGAACACACTATGGCTGCTCTTATTGCATCGGACCTTGACAATATTCTAATCGAACTTGATGGCCCCGAAGCTCCTATAATGGACGGAAGTTCTATAAAGATAATGGAAGCCCTAAAAAAGGCTGGTCTAAAAGAACAAAAATCAAAAAGAGAATATTTTGTTGTAAAAGAAAAGATCACTTATTCTGATCCTGAAAAAGGTGTTGAGATTATTGCACTTCCGGATGATGACTTTAGAGCAAATGTACTTATATCATTCGATTCTATTGTTCTTGGAAATCAATTCGCATCTCTTGACAATATCAAAGACTTTGAGAAGGAAATTGCACCCTGTCGAACTTTTGTTTTTGTTAGAGAATTAGAAATGCTACTTCAGCATAATCTTGTTAAAGGAGGCGATCTAGATAATGCGATTGTAATCATGGATCAAAAGATGGATCAAAAAGACCTTGATCGACTTGCCTCTCTTTTTAACCAAGATAATATTCAAGCTGATAAAATTGGCATATTAAATAACATCAACCTTCACTTCAACAACGAACCTGCAAGACACAAACTACTGGATATTATTGGTGACCTTGCTCTAGTTGGAAAACGAATCAAAGGGAGAATCATTGCTACCAGACCAGGACACCATGCTAACACTGAGTTTGGAAAGATTATAAAAAAAGCAATATGTAAAGAGGAGCAAAAAAACAAAGTTCCGCAATATAACCCGAAAGCAAAGCCTCTTTTTGATATTAATGATATCAAGAACATGCTCCCTCATCGCTACCCTTTTCTTCTTATTGATAAAATCATTGAAAAGAAAGACAATTACATTGTTGGAGTAAAAAATGTTACGGTTAATGAACCTTTTTTTCAAGGACACTTCCCTGAAGAGCCAGTAATGCCTGGTGTTCTTCTTGTCGAGGCCATGGGACAATGTGGTGGCATATATGTTTTATCGGACAATCCTGATAAAAACTATGGCACTTACTTCATGAAAATGGATAATATTAAGTTCCGAAAAAAAGTTATTCCTGGCGACACAGTAATTTTCAAACTCGAATTACTTGGTGGTATCAGACGAGGTGTAGCTCATATGAAAGGATATGCTTACGTTGGTGATACACTCGTAGCTGAAGGTGGTTTTATGGCTCAAATTGTAGAACAGTAATAAGCTATAAAAAAGATCAATTATTCTCTATGTCATACACATAGTTCTTAATTGATCTTTTTTTTTAACTTTGTGCGTAATTAAACTATTTGCTCTTATTTTTTAAGACTTAAATAATTATCTCGAATGAAAGAATCGTTAGCATACATTCATCCTGACGCAAAAATTGGACAGAATGTAACCATCGAACCTTTTGCATCCATCTTTAATGACGTTGAAATTGGAGATGGAACTCATATTAGTTCGAATGTAACTATTCTTCCTGGTACTCGTATCGGTAAGAACTGTAAAATACACTCTGGGGCTGTTATCGGAGGCGACCCTCAAGATTTAAAATATAAAGGAGAATATACAACTGTTGAAATTGGTGACAATAACACAATACGTGAATTTGTAACAATCAACAAAGGTACTTCTGCTGCAATGAAAACTGTGGTAGGAAACAACTGTTTAATCATGGCATATTCTCATATTGCTCACGACTGTATTGTTGGAAACCATGTAATTTTAGCAAACTGTACTCAACTTGCAGGAGAGGTTATTGTAAGTGATTGGGCAATATTAGGAGGAGGAACTTTAGTTCATCAATTCTGTCATATCGGCGAACATGTGATGGTAAGTGGAGGTTCTCATGTTTCTAAAGACATACCGCCTTTCGTAAAAGCAGGTAGAGATCCTTTATCTTTTGTCGGAGTAAACTCTATTGGACTTCGAAGAAGACAGTTTACGAATGATAAAATTAGAGAGGTTCAAGATATCTTCCGTTTCTTATATCAGAAAGGGTACAATAACAAGCAAGCTCTTGAAATAATTGCAACTGAAGTGCCTCAATCTAAAGAGCGCGACATGATTATTGAGTTTGTGAAAAACTCTCATAGGGGAGTAATTAAAGGTTATTATTCTGAAAAATAATCTCAATAATAACATTATTAAGAGAGGGCTATCTTATAATAAGATAGCCCTCTTTTTTTTTGTTAAATGAAAGAAGGGTTTTGTAAAAAAAAACCTTCTTTTATATTCTATTTTCAAACTTCGTACTTACTCTTTGTCAGCCTTTACAGTTGACTCAAGTTGAAGTTCTTCTAATTGGCTCTTATCTACCATAGATGGTGAATCAATCATCACATCGCGTCCTGAGTTGTTTTTTGGAAATGCAATCACATCACGGATAGTATCTAGGCCAGCAAACATCGATACTAGTCGATCAAAACCAAAAGCTATACCAGCATGAGGTGGTGCACCATATTTAAATGCATCCATCAAGAATCCAAATTGAGACTGAGCCTCTTCATGAGTAAACCCTAATAGATCAAACATCTTACTTTGAAGATCCTTATCAAAAATACGAACAGATCCTCCTCCGATTTCAACTCCATTGATAACCAAATCGTAAGCATTTGCTCTAACAGCACCAGGATCAGACTCGATCAAATCAAAATCTTCTTTCTTCGGAGAAGTAAATGGATGGTGCATTGCATGGAATCGTCCTGACTCTTCATTCCATTCAAGAAGAGGAAAATCAACAACCCATAAAGGTTTGAAAGTCTCTTTATCCATTAAACCTTCCTGACGTGCAACTTCTAAACGAAGTTCTCCTAGTGCATTCAATGTGTGTGATTTATCACCTGAAAGAACAAGAATCAAATCACCTACTTTAGCACCAGTCGTTTCAACCCAACGCTTTAGTTGTTCATTATCATAAAACTTATCGACAGAAGACTTTAATGATCCATCCTCATTACACTTAACATAGACCATTCCCTTCGCACCAACTTGAGGACGCTTTACATAGTCAGTAAGTTTATCTAATTTTTTACGAGTAAAGGTAGCGGCTCCTTTTACAACAATACCTCCAATATACTCTGCTTCATCAAACACCTTAAAGTCCTGTCCCTGAACTGTCGAAGTAAGCTCTTCAATCAACATTTCAAAACGAATATCTGGCTTATCCGATCCATATTTACTCATTGCTGTAGCATAAGGCATACGTGCAAATACTCCTGGATCAATTCCTTTTATTTGCTTAAACAGGTCACGAGTCATTCCCTCAAAAAGATTCAAGATATCTTCTTGTTCAACAAAAGACATTTCACAGTCAATCTGGGTAAACTCGGGTTGGCGATCAGCACGCAAATCCTCATCACGGAAACACTTTACGATTTGATAATAACGATCAAATCCTGAAACCATCAACAACTGTTTAAAAACCTGAGGACTCTGAGGAAGAGCATAGAACTGTCCTTCGTTCATACGAGAAGGAACGATAAAATCACGTGCGCCTTCTGGAGTTGATTTAATCAAAACAGGAGTTTCTGTTTCAATAAAATCCATATCATTAAGATAAGAACGAACAGCGTGCGCCATTTTTGAACGAAGCACCAAATTCTCACGTACAGGACTACGTCTCAAATCAAGGTAACGATATTTCATACGAATCTCATCTCCTCCATCTGTTTCGTCTTCAATTGTAAAAGGAGGAAGATCCGCTTTGTTTAAGATCTTCACATCAGTAAGAGAGATCTCTATACCACCTGTTGCAATCTTATCATTCTTGCTCGAACGTTCTCGAACTACTCCTGTTGCTTGAACTACAAACTCTCTACCAAGTTGGTTTACAGCATCACGAATAGAAGCATCACTAGTCTCATCAACTACCAATTGTGTTATCCCATAGCGATCTCGTAGATCAACGAAACTCATTGCTCCTAAATCACGTACACGTTGTACCCAACCACTGAGGGTTACTTCTTGGTCTACATTGGCAAGTCGTAACTCACCACAAGTATGTGTTCTATACATCGTTATCTATTATTTTACATTTCAAAACACAAAAATAAAAAGAAAAATGGGATAAGGAGAGCAAACATTTATTTCTTTTCGATCGAAAATGAAACATATTCCCATATTTCTCAATTTACAGTAAGAATCTGAAACTCGTCACATAAATACAAGAGAAGAGATCCTTATAAAACGCATCTTTTATCTTGTATTTATTTCACACTAATAAACCTCTATCTCGTCAATAAAGGTCCAAGCTTTACTTCCTTTAAAAAGAAAACCTTCAGGTATAATATGAGTCGTTTCAACCACATATTTTATATACCTTGTTTTGGTTTTTAAAGGACATAATACAACCACTTTATTTACATTTTTTCCTGGCTTACTCGATTCAATACTTGTCTCCGAAATTTGCTTAAAATGCTTCCCATCTAATGATCCGAATACTTTAATCTGTTTTGGTAGATGGATTCCATCATTTACATCATCTAGGAAATTAAAACGGATCTGTTCTAATTCGTTAGATCCACAAAGATCAATAACCCCAGCGAGGTCTATTCCTTCATACCCCTGCCAATTCTTATCAAAATAAGAAGGTGTTGCAAACTTTCCATCAATCAGAGTCTTTCCTTTAGAAAGACCTGGGTATTTGTCTGAAGCGGGCACATTTAATTTTAAATTTCCTTTCATTCCGAGATGATTTAAAATCATCTTAGAAGAGTAATTAAGAACTTTACCTTTCACCTCCAACTTTGCCTCTATCAGCGTAGTTTTATTTACTTTTATTGGCAAACGATATTTTCTCCATCTACTCTTATGTCCCATAATAGTCGTACGATAGAGCAGTGTACCTTCTCCATGTTTTTTCAATACAACAAGAGAAGTATTATCACTTCCTTTCTTCTCCATAATGAAAGGATCGTAATACATCTCAATATTATCAACCCAACAACGTCCATGAACCTTAGAGATGATCCCTATGGAAATTTGAGAAGAATTATCTTTTGTTGAAAATTGATAATCATATCTTTTCCACTCTGGGGTTAGAATAAAAGGAATCTTCTTGTCAATTCCTTTAAGTTCAATAAAAAGAGTATCTGTAGACAATGTTTCTGACTTTGCACAAAATGAAAGATGATAACCTTGGTTAGGTGACACCAAAGTACGATAAAAAGAAAGACCCATTTCAGAATCACTTCCATTATTAAAGAAACACAAAGAATAGTGTCCTTCATAATAAGATGTAGCATCTAAAAAGTATCTACTTCCATCAAAACTACTATTTCTTGCATAACATGAAGATGGGGTTGAAGCACTACTAAACTCCTCAAAATCTCCAAATGAAAGTAAATTATTACTTTTATCTTTAGGTTCATATATTTTATATACCCTTACTCCTAAAGCGTCAATCATATCTGAAACATAGGCATTATTAAATGGAAGTGTCCTATTTTCAAACATTACTTCCACTTTCTCCTCTCTACAACTTGAAGGCAATGCCACATTAAAATTCATTGGCTTATTCGACTTATTAACAACAATCAATAAACCTGAATCATCACGTCTCCAATAAGAGGCTAAAATATCAGAGTTTTCCGTTGTCAGCTCCTGTCTCATTGCTCGACTATTTAACCATGGCATTAGCATCTGTATCTCATTGACAACCTTTACATAGCCATTCCATGAGGTAATCGACTTTGGAAACTCATTAACCCCCTTCTTAATAAATGCTTGTAACCCCATTGCTCCTTGCTGAATAGCACTATAACACATGGCTCTAATCTCTTGTTCGGTTGGCTCTCTTTCCCAAAATTCGCCCCCACCGAAGGTCTGTGGAACATACCAAACGCCTTTTCTATACTCAAACTGGTTCATTAATACATTCACACTTTGAGGAATTTCATCAATAGGACCTGGAATAGGATATGGGTCCGTCATGGCAATATCCATTGAAGTATCAAATTCTGATGCTCTTGAGGGAGTCATAAAAACCATTGTAATTGGATGATATGGATCCAGTGTGTGAATAAGATTGTAAGCTTTCTCTAAATATCTAGGATCTCGTCCTTGACCTACAGGTTCGTCTGAAAGATACCAAGAAAGAAGTGCGGGATGATCTTTCATTCGTAAAACCTCTTCTTGTAATAATTCCAAATTTGATTTTCCAGTCTCTTTGTCTAAATCTTTTTTTGTGTCAATATTTCCTTCATTCACAATCGAATTCACAGCATAATTAACTTTCAATCCTAGTTGATGACAAAGATCCATATATGCTTTTCTCGACTCGAAATTATTCTTTTTCAGATTCTGATAAGGCCCGACCATATTAAAACCATGGTACACTTCCCTTTTTATAACCTGATCCATTGGAAGACGCGTATAAAATCCAAGAGGATAAAAAGGGCGTCGATCTACGATTAAACCACCACTTAACTTATCGAGCTTCACCTCATTTATCTGACTATGCAAAATAGAAAAACGACAACTTGCAACTGCTTGGTCCTTGACCATTAGAACAACATTATGATCTCCCATATCTAATTTATCTATCGAAATAGATAATAACGACACCTTCGGAGTCAACCTGCGAATAGAAAAATAGTGTTTAATGTCATCCACTCTCAATTCTGTATTGGACAGAGAAAAATCTACAGGATCATGATATATAAATGATATTTCATCTTCATAAGAATAGTAACTGAAACGACTCTCTAAGAAAGCATTTTGTGCTTCCACATGGACTTCACTTAATAGGATACACAAAAAGACAAATAACGAATATATGTAACGCATAAAATAATAAAATTTTAAAAATCTAAATACTATAAATCATTTGACTTCCAATAAATTGGAATTAATAAAACATAATTAATACATTTTCATATAAAATCTAAACCTAATCACTTATTTATTCTTATGAATCTAAACTAACAAATAATATCCATCAGAAAATAAACATCATAGATACTGTAAAACAGACAATTAAGACACACACATAATGACTACCCATATTTATCTAATTTATTTTATCAAAAAAAATAATCCTAATGAGATATACAATACTCCATTACACTATTGAGCCGACTTTCCAAATGAAAAAAGATTGGCCCGATCATAAGTAAGAATGTTATGTAATAATTATAATATCAAATTTACAAAATTAGTTACTGATACATGGAAACAACTAGATATTATAACCATAGAAACCACACATTCATTTGACAAAAACAAAATACGGAAAATTGCAAAATTATCTTTTTGTTCTATATATTAATCAAAACATGTAATAATCATCCATACGAACCAAACTAGTTCGAATCTAACTATTATCTCTGATCTCAATTATCCTTGAATGACATATATTTTTTTCACTCTAATGATGATTAATATTGCAAAGGAGTATTCTAAGACACATAATCAAGAGAACCTTACTAATCTTGATCCCATTTCTTGGAAAATTTCTAATCTATATGAAATTGCAACATCAGACTGCCAGAATCGAGATAGAACCAATGTAAGTATAAGAAATAAACATATTTTTCAAAAAGCCCTTAGATTAAACATGCTAAAAGAAATGTAGAGAAAGTAGAAGAACCAAGCTCTGCCAGATAATACCAAATGAATATTTCGTTACGATATAAGAAGCTATTCAAACAGCAAGGAGAGAATGTCCAATCTATTATAAATGAAAGTACGACAGAATTAAATAAGTATTATAAGAAAGAGATGCTCCTCTTAATTGTATTGGATCTTTCATATGATATGTGGCATTCATATAAAAGTGTCAAGAATATCTCCTCTCTTTCAAGAATTACAGTGGCTCTTGTAAAAGATATAATCCCATTACACACACTAAATCTTAAGGAAGGGGAGAGACGTTTTTATTGCGATTAATCAATAAAACGCCCAAGAAAATAACTACTGAGAATATTTGAGTATAAAGGATTCAGTTTATTCATTCCAAACGAGCCTATTCAATGTTTTTGCAAAATAGTCAACTCTATTCTGCGAGATATTCTCATTACCAAGAAAGAGTAATTAAAGAATAAAAAAAACTCTTACCTGTAGATGTCTGTCCCCCAACAGGCATCTCAAGTAAGAGTATTTGGAATAACAACAAATGTAATCCACGCAACTATAAATAAACGAACTAAACTAACAATCTAACTAAAATTCAGAAATATCGAACAATGGATATATCTGAAATAACAAACAAAACGAAAGAACTTATATTATTACGATAAAGCCTTTAAATTTATTACACTACAAATATAGAAACCAAATAGGTTAATTGTTTCTTCAAGCAATGAATTGGGACTCGTTTATTAAAATTAGTACTCAAATTGAATCCTTCTAGTCAACTAATTACTTCGATCAAGTATCTTTAATAATCTAGACGATAGTATGACAACATAATTCACAAAAATGATTCTTAATGTCTTATTATATAAGATCATCGATATAAATAATCCATGCCCATAGCAACAAGATCACACAAAACACTGATTAACTGAATATTAGTTCGCCTTAAATATTAAAATTGTCATACCGTTGTTCTATACTACATTATTATGACTCTATTTAAGTCTTTGAGAATAAAGACAATTTAATATCAAAGTTTTTTGAAACAATACCTATATGATATTATTCGATTAAAGAATGTAGTATCATTTTATAAAAAGATTATTCTGAACAAATTAGTCCATTTATAATAAAGAAAGAGAGGTAAGTTTTAGGCTCAACTAAGAGTGTTTCGTTCTTTTTTCGGACTTCTTTTTCTTGGGACCATAATTGTAATTAGGCTTCTTCATTATTCCCTCCTTTTTAGACCAAGGGATATTTCTATCAAAAAGAATGGAATACTGCTCATAATTATGTCCTGCAATAGATCTACCCTTCCACTTTTTGACTTCACTATCATAAATCATTCTCATTTTTGTTAGCTGTTTCTTGCTACTACCCACACCAGCAATATTATGCATCTCATAGGGATCTTTGGATAAATCAAACAACTCTTCAACGGGTGCCATGTCTTTGCCATAAAACCAATATATATATTTAAAACCATCGGCTACAACACTTAAACTATGTGTTGGGTTTTCTCCCCATACCTGAATTAGAATTTCATGATTCTTCACCGCTCTCTTAGGATTATCAAATAATCTAGTCAAACTTTTACCATCCATATTAGGTGGGATATGTACTCCTGCTAGATTCAAAATAGTTGGCGCTATATCAACATTTGAAACCAAAGAACTACAACTATTGCGATTACCTTTAGCTGTAGGATCGTAAACTAACAAAGGAGCACGTGACCCCTCCTCATAAGTTAAGACCTTACCACCAAAACCATGAGCTCCACAATGATACCCATTATCAGAGGTAAAAATAACAATTGTATTATCATCCAAGCCCTGACGCTTTAACTGAGATAAAATCATTCCAACAGCACTATCAACACCATAAATTTGTTGATAGTAGATAGCAAGTTTCGCATCATATTTTTCTGGTGCCCAGGTATCACATATGGTAGTGTATTGACGACCCAATTTAGATTGTTTGGCTAGATGAGTACCATTTTCTCTCCAGTAATTCTCTTTTCTAGTAAATTTAACTCCCTTATATACCTCATCATACTTTTTATCAGGTCTCATAGGGCCATGAGGCGCTTTGAAACTAATAGACAAACAAAAAGGTTCTTCTTTATCTCCATATTCTTTAAGAAAGTCAATTGCTGCTGCTCCCAAAGCTCCAGGCACATGAGGATATTCCGATGCATACTCTTTCATATACTTATTTTTAATAGTAGCATAATCACCTTGACCAGGCCAGCCTCTCCACCAATCAAACTTATCGATAGGCAAATCTTCATAAGTATGATAAGAACATCCTTTAGCTGCCTTACCTTTTTTATAGCATATCCAAATTTACCAGCAAATCCTACTTTGTAACCTGCTCCTTTTAATAGCATAGGATATGAAAGTTCAAATTTATCAGGTGTCATTGCACCATGAGAGAAATTACAACCAGTTTTATTCTCATACATACCAGTCATTAGTGTCGCCCTCGATGCCATACAGATTGCAGTAGTATTATAATACTGAGTAAAGATAATCCTTTCCTATCTTATCAATATTGGGAGTCTAGATTTCACTATTCCCCATACAACCTAAAGCATCATACCTTTGATCATCTGTTAATAGGAAAATAATATTTGGCCTAGATTTTGGGGCTTTCTTTTTAGCGATAGTAGATCCTGCACTCAATAAAGATGCAAAAATCAATACTGAAATTTTAGTGTTCATAAATGTTATGTTATTACAGTAAATAGTTACGATTAGAGTTGAATATAAATTCAAAACGAACCGAAATAAAACTAATCTATTCAACGTCTATCACATAACATTTTTATTACAGTGGATGTGGTATATTTGTACGGATAGCAGGTTAAACCCCTATTACAGAAAAATAATAAATTTGTATTATGGGAATACGAAAAAGAAAGAGTTACGAAAGAGAGTTCAAGATGATGATTGTTAATCTTGTAGATAGCGGTAGAGATGCTCGTTCAGTTGCTGAAGAGAACGACATCGATGCTCATATGGTACGACGCTGGGTTCGTGAGTTTCGTACATATGAAAAAAACTCATTTCAGGGTAATGGCAATCTAGTTCAGACAGACGAAGAAGCAAGAATCTCACAACTTGAAAAAGAGCTGAAGCAAGTTCGTATGGAACGAGATATCTAAAAAAAAGCCATCAACATATTCTCCAAGAGCGACAGCTAACTTATGAGTTCGTATCAGATAATAGTACGATGTTTTCTGTCGAGAGTATGTGTAAAACACTAGACTTAAGTAGCTCAGCTTATTATGAATGGAAAAAAGATATACCATCCCAAAGAAAAATAGCATGGGAGAAGGATACAAAGCTCGTGTTGAAAGAGTATAATGAATCGAAACGTCGTTACGGTAGCCATAAGATTACAGCAGTACCTAATCAAAATGGTGTCACTACATCAAGAAACCGTATTGCTCGGATAATGAAACGAAATGGTATAAAAAGTTGTATTTGTAAAAGTTACAAACCCCAAACGACTAGGTCAGACCATGGTAAACGAGTTGCATTAAATCATCTTAATCGAGAATTCAAGACTAACGAACCATGTAAAGTTTGGGTATCTGATCTTACATATGTTCCAACAGAGCAAGGTTGGCTATACCTTACTACAATAATAGATCTCTTTGACCACTCTATTGTTGGGTGGTCAATGTCTGAAGACATGACGGCAGAAAACACTGTAATGAAGGCTTGGAAAATGGCCAAACGCAATCGTAAACCTAAGGCCGAAATGCTATTTCACTCTGATCAAGGGGTGCAATATGTAGCTGAAGAATTAAAAAAAGAATTTAGAAAGGCGAATGTAATTCAAAGTGTGAGTAGAAAAGGAAACTGCTGGGATAATGCAGTAGCTGAAAATTTCTTTAAGATAATTAAATCTGAAATGATTGATCATAGACACTATTACTCTAGATTTCAGGCAAAGACAGAAATATTTCATTTTATTGAGGTTTGGTATAACAGGAAAAGAATACACTCAAAATTGGGATACAGATCGCCATTGGAATTTATGGAATTATATAATCAATGTGCGGCTTAACTTTTTGTCCGGTAAAAAGTTGCATATCCAAAACCCCTTTTATTAAAAGGGAGGCAACCTACTATCGCCCATCTCTGCAGTAGCCTCAGCGCGATAGGACTTAACTTCTCTGTTACCAAAGGGCATTAAATTCGGGAAGAGGTCCCTCTTGCCAATATTAGAAGATACATCTCTTTATTTCTAAACGATAGCATAGTTATATTTCAGAAAAGTATAGACACAAAAAAGCTGACTCTTTAGAAGAAGCCCCTTTTATTAAAAGGGCGGCGACCTACTCTCCCACATCTCTGCAGTAGCCTCAGCGCGATAGGGCTTAACTTCTCTGTTCCCAAAGGGCATTAAATTCGGGAAGAGGTCCCTCTTTCCAATATTAGAAGATACATCTCTTTATTTCTAAACGATAGCATAGTTATATTTCAGAAAAGTATAGACACAAAAAAGCTGACTCTTTAGAAGAAGCCCCTTTTATTAAAAGGGCGGCGACCTACTCTTGTAAGAGGTAACTTTACTTCATCAAATTTTCGTAAAAGCTATTCACCAGTTGTATATAAATAAAAAAGCCTCGATCTTTTAGGTGTCCAAACCAAAAATCGAGGCAATGAATAGAAAACAAAAATTCTCTATGTGGTACAAAGTTAAAGAAATGCATGAATCTGGCTTTAACAAAAGTCAAATAAGTGCGAAATTAGGTATTGATCGCGCTACTGTTCGCAAATATATCAATACAAAAGAGGACGAATTCATTCGAAGCTTAACGAGCATCTGTCAGATGCCTAAAAAGTTAGCACCGTATCAAATGTTCACCAAAAATTTATTGGTTGAGTATCCATTTCTCTCTGCCGCACAAATTGAAGATCGACTTAAAGAAAATTTTAAAGACTTGCCTCAAGTTTGTAGTAAGACGGTGTATAATTTTGTGATGTCAACTCGCAAACGATATGACATTCCTAAGGTCTCTGCCTATTCGATACGGCAGTATGAGAAAATCGTCGAAGTGAAATATGGTTCTGAGGCGCAGGTTGATTTTGGTGAATGCTATCTTTATAAAGAAGATGGATGCAGAGTTAAGGTCTATTTTTTTGCCATGGTTCTTTCTCGATCTCGATATAAATATGTCTATTGTCAAAGTCGTCCCTTTACTAGCGAAACTGCTAACTATGCTCATGAACTTGCATTTTCATATTTCGAGGGAATACCAAAACGTATTGTATATGATCAAGATAGTGTTTTTATTCATGATGAAAATCTAGGAGATTTTAAACTAACACAGGGGTTTAGACAACTTTGTGATAAGTATAAATTTGAGACTCACTTTTGTCGAAAGGCTGATCCTGAATCTAAGGGTAAAATAGAAAATGTAGTTAAGTATGTGAAATACAATTTTCTAAAAGGTCGAAAATTTATTGATAATGAATCTTTACAGACAGCATGTTTGGCTTGGTTGCGTCGTACTGGAAACCAAAAGAGACACAGTACGACTCACAAAATACCTTCAGAAGAGTGGATGATAGAAAAAGATCATTTACTTCCTTTTAATGGGGATATTGAAACACCTAAAGATAAATTACCTACACTTAATGTGTTAAAAGACAATACAATCAGATATAAAGGGAATACATATAGCGTACCTTTCGAAACGTATCAAGGAGTTGATACGAAAGTGATTGTATCACAACAAGACAATGAATTGCTTATTCTGAATAGCGATCAAACGCTATTAGCAAAACACTTAGTTCCATCTAGTAGAGGGAATTATGTGAAAAATAACGATCACTCGAGGCCAAAATCTAAAACAAAAGAAAAACTGCATAATACTATCTTGGATAAACTGGGACATACTGACTCTGTGAAACTTTATTTAGAAACTTTAGAGAATGATAAGTCAAGATATTATTATGATAGTCTAAGACTTTTAGACAGGAAAATCACAGATGATAATATTCGTTTTGCAGAGCAAACCATAAATTGGTGTTCAGAAAACAACATCCTGAATGCAAATGACTTCATACAGATACTTAACTATTATAAGAGTCGGGATGAAGCAATGAAGATCAGTCAAAAAGTTGTTCTTCCTAAAGTTGAAATGAGTGGTGGTAAAAAGATCAATAATCGTGATGTACAACCTTCAAGAAGTAGTATTGAAACATATGAAAGATTAATAAACCTATGAACCAGATTGAAAAAATAAAGCTACATGCTGATGCTCTAAGACTCACCCAGACCCGTAATAACCCAGAAGGGATTATACATGAAGCACAAATAAATAAGCCAACCTATATGGAGTTCTTATTATCTGTTTTTGAATGTGAAATTAAGCATCGAGAGAAGAAAAATATTGAACGACGAATAGCCTTAGCTAACCTTCCCAAAGATCATGATCTTGATAAATATGATTTTAATGCTTCAAATGGTATAACACCATCTCATCTTAAGCAACTGAGGGAGCTGATGTGGATGGAACAGAATTATAACCTAATTTTAATGGGACCATCAGGAACTGGAAAAACTTTTATCGCAGCAGGATTGATCTACGATGCCGTAAATACAGGATACAAAGCTTATTTTATCACCATGGAGGAGTTAATAAAGACATTGAAAATGAAAGAAATGATCTCTTCTGCTCTTGCAAAATACAACCGACTATTAAAGGCAAATATTATTGCCATTGATGATATTATGCTTTTTCCAATCAAGAAAGAAGATGCAGTTTCATTTTTTAATTTAATAAACCATCTTCATGAACAAACATCGGTTATTATAACTACCAATAAATCTCCTAAAGAATGGGCTGAAACACTCGAGGATGAAGTGTTGGCTACAGCATTACTTGACCGTTTACTATATCGTTGTGAAGTAGTAAAAATGAAAGGGCAAAGCTTTAGAATGGAAAATAGAAGGACCATTTTTGAACCTGTTCGATAATCATCCCTATACTGTATTTATATGGCAGATCCTCATTATGGATCAGGGAAACTTTTGGTTGTAATAGTGGTGATTTACTTTTACGAAAAAATGATGATTATTAATTTGCTATTTACACATTAGAAGATACATCTCTTTATTTCTAAAACGATAGCATAGTTATATTTCATAAAAGTATAGACACAAAAAAAGCTGACTCTTTAGAAGAAGCCCCTTTTATTAAAAGGGCGGCGACCTACTCTCGCCCATCTCTGCAGTAGCCTCGGCGCGATAGGGCTTAACTTCTCTGTTCCCAAAGGGCATTAAATTCGGGAAGAGGTCCCTCTTCCCAAGATTAGAAGATACATCTCTTTATTTCTAAACGATAGCATAGTTATATTTCAGAAAAGTATAGACACAATAAAAGCTGACTCTTTAGAAGAAGCCCCTTTTATTAAAAGGGAGGCAACCTACTATCGCCCATCTCTGCAGTAGCCTCAGCGCGATAGGACTTAACTTCTCTGTTACCAAAGGGCATTAAATTCGGGAAGAGGTCCCTCTTTCCAATATTAGAAGATACATCTCTTTATTTCTAAAACGATAGCATAGTTATATTTCAGAAAAGTATAGACACAAAAAAGCTGTATCCGTTCGGCTACTCACGTATATGAAGATTGATCTTTTTTACTATAAAGATTATTTCCAGTTTTGAGGAAGTAAGTCATCGTATTTCGATGGCTTGGTGTCGGATATACGATTTAAGATATCTGTATACCATGCATGAGGTTCAACGTCTGCCATTTTGCACATGGAAGATAGAGTATAGAACATTGCTGCTCTTTTAGCTCCCTCTTCTGATCCTGCAAAGAGATAGTTTTTACGTCCAATGGCTACTGGACGTACTTTATTCTCCACATTATTATTGTCGATAATGTAGCTTCCATCTTCTGTATATTGGCACAGTTCATCCCATAGGTTTAGGCTATAGTTGATTGCTTTCCCAATAGGGCTTTTAGGTAATGCTATAAGAGACTCTTTTTTTAACCATTTTTCGAGTTCCTTTAGTATAGGCACAGCAAGTTCTTGTCGAAGAAGATAGGTTTCTTCGATAGACAACTCTTTTTCCTGACTTGTTCTCTCTATCTTATATAGTTCTTGGATCTTTTTTAAAGCATATTCGGCACGAGTTCGATCATTTTCTTTTGCCTCAAAAAATTTCCGTCGAGCATGTGCCATACATGCTAACTTTATAATTTCTTTTTGATTTCCAAGTTTATGATAACCTTGATATCCATCTGTCTGTAGAACTCCTTTAAACTTTTTTAAAATCGATTCTGGTACAGAACCTTTTCGGGAGTTATCGTAAGTAAATAAACAACTCTTTATATTTGGAGCATAATAGATCCAGAAGTAACCAAGATGAGTGGCTCCTTGTTTCTTATCTGTTAGAACCTTGATACTTGTCTCATCGGCTTGAATATAGTCTGACTGGATTACTTTTTTCTCGATATGTTTGTATAGTGGAGAAAGTAGTTCAGCAGCCTTCCTTATCCATCCATTGATGGTTGCTTTAGGAAAATCAATTCCTGATCTTTTAAAGATCCCTTGGGCTCTATAAAGAGGTATATGGTCGTAGAATTTACCAACAATAAATTGACTTATTAATGAGTTCCCCGCCATACATTTGGGGATAAGATCCGACGGAAGTTCGGAGATGATAATGTTATCCTCTTCGGGTAAACGATATTTTGGACGAACAATTTGTCTTACATAAAGCTTACCTGGACTAAATTCAATCCTCTCTGATATTTCTTCTCCAATACGAGTTGCTCCCTCTGGGACATCATCAGGTTCAATCACTTCTACTTGACGAGGAAGGTCAGAAGGGATACTTTTTCTTTTTGCCTTTTTTTTCTTCTTAACAACCTCAATAACCTCCTCTTCTGGAGAAGATATCTGTAAGTCTTCTAGATTTTTCTCTTCGACTTCAAGAGCTAACTCTAATTGGTTCGGATCTTTATAGGTTTCTTTGGTTGAGCCAAAGATACGTCTCTTAAGATAGGCAATCTGTGCCTTTAAGGATTCGTTTTCTTGTTTTAAACTAGTAACTTCAGAGTCGACATTAGAGTATTCAGTCATCATCTTCTGGAGTTGATCCAAAAGATCTTCTTTACTTACATCCTCTATGATATCGCTCTTTTTCATGGTTTAAGGATACACATATTTATTTAAATAACATAACGTTTTTGTCTTTTATATTCTTTGACAAGAACACCTTCTATAAGAAGGACAAGATCAGTGTACTCAAGATGCATTGATGTTAAGTCTTTTATTTCAGGAGGTCTAAAGGTTCCTCTCTCTAGTCGTTTCACAAAAAGAACAAAACCACCTCTTTCCCATTTAAGTAATTTCATCATGGTACGACGTTTGTTCAGAAAGATAAATACATCACCCGAAGTAATATTGGCATCAATCTTATTCTGCACCAATCCGGATAATCCATCAAAACTTTTCCTCATATCTGTTGCTTCAGAATAGAGGTGAAAACGATCATTTGAAGATATTGATAACATCAGCCTTGAATTTGGATTAATGATCGAAGCGTCGATATTGTCGTTGCTGAAGAAAGTTGAAGGGTTACACCATTGGGATAAGTGATAACGATCTCTTCTTTTATTTGTGAGGTTTCATTGTCTAATGTGACAAAAAAACCTTGAGTTTCTTTAGAATACTCCTTCTTATATTTTGCCTTCCAATAACTATATACTGATAGTTTTATATTGTTCTGTTTACAGTAATCGATATTGCTTAGTCCACTATTGTGTTGTGCTTCTATGAGATCAAACATATGTGCTTTTTTACTCATCTATTTCTTTTTTTGATTACGTCTCAAAAATAGAAGGCTTTAAAATAATGCACAAGATGTGAATAACCGAACGCTTACAAAAAGCTGACTCTTTAGAAGAAGCCCCTTTTATTAAAAGGGCGGCGACCTACTCTCCCACATCTCTGCAGTAGCCTCAGCGCGATAGGGCTTAACTTCTCTGTTCCCAAAGGGCATTAAATTCGGGAAGAGGTCCCTCTTCCCAAGATTAGAAGATACATCTCTTTATTTCTAAACGATAGCATAGTTATATTTCAGAAAAGTATAGACACAAAAAAAGCTGACTCTTTAGAAGAATCAGCTTTTATTAAAAGGGCGGCGACCTACTCTCCCACATCTCTGCAGTACCATCGGCGCGATAGGGCTTAACTTCTCTGTTCGGAATGGGAAGAGGTGGAACCCCTATGCAATAACCACCTTAAATTGTTAATACGGTGATTTATACGTGACTAATAATTTTAATAATATTAATCAATATACATAGTTCAATATGATTTTGACATTTCTCCTGGAAGAAGGAATCCTAGAATACAACATACTTTATTCTAATGAAAGTTTCGGGTAATTAGTACTGCTCGGCTTTGGTCTCGCAACCTTTACACCTGCAGCCTATCAACGTCGTAGTCTCCAACGACCCTCTAAGGAAACCTCATCTTGAGTGGAGCTTCGTGCTTAGATGCTTTCAGCACTTATCTCTTCCAAACGTAGCTACTCAGCAATGCACCTGGCGGCACAACTGATACACCAGAGGTTTGTCCACCGCGGTCCTCTCGTACTAGCAGCAGCTTCTCTCAAGTTTCCTGCGCCCACAACAGATAGGGACCGAACTGTCTCACGACGTTCTGAACCCAGCTCGCGTGCCACTTTAATGGGCGAACAGCCCAACCCTTGGGACCTTCTCCAGCCCCAGGATGTGACGAGCCGACATCGAGGTGCCAAACCGCTCCGTCGATATGAGCTCTTGGGAGCGATCAGCCTGTTATCCCCGGAGTACCTTTTATCCTTTGAGCGATGGCCCTTCCATACGGAACCACCGGATCACTATGCTCTACTTTCGTACCTGATCGACTTGTTGGTCTCACAGTCAAGCACCCTTGTGCCATTACACTCTACAGACGGTTACCAATCGTCTTGAGGGTACCTTTAGAAGCCTCCGTTACTCTTTTGGAGGCGACCACCCCAGTCAAACTACCCACCACACAATGTCCTCATCGCTGAGTTAGGTTCCAAACAGGCAAAGGGTCGTATTTCAAGGACGACTCCACAACACCTTGCGATGCCGCTTCATTGTCTCCGACCTATCCTACACATTACATGCCCAGAATCAATGTGAAGTTGCAGTAAAGGTTCACGGGGTCTTTCCGTCCCGTTGCGGGTAATCGGCATCTTCACCGATACTTCAATTTCACCGAGCTCATGGCTGAGACAGTGCCCAGATCGTTGCACCATTCGTGCAGGTCGGAACTTACCCGACAAGGAATTTCGCTACCTTAGGACCGTTATAGTTACGGCCGCCGTTTACCGGGGCTTCATTTCAGCGCTTCTCCGAAGATAACGCCCCCACTTAACCTTCCGGCACCGGGCAGGTGTCAGGCCTTATACATCATCTTTCGATTTAGCAAAGCCCTGTGTTTTTGATAAACAGTCGCCTGGGCCTTTTCACTGCGGCTCCCCTTACGAGGAGCGATCCTTCTCCCGAAGTTACGGATCGATTTTGCCTAGTTCCTTAGCCATGAATCACTCGAGCGCCTCAGGATTCTCTCCTTGACTACCTGTGTCGGTTTGCGGTACGGGTCTGTATAATCTACGTTTAGAGGTTTTTCTTGGAAGCCCTTAGGCACACTATCCAATTGTCCGAAGACGCTTGGTACTATCAGGTTTCAGCTCAATGTGCGGATTTGCCTACACATATCATAACCTAAGCCCTTCAACGTACTATTCCGTCAGTACGCGGTGCTTTCATCACTCCGTCGCCCCATCACAATTATACAAAGTACAGGAATATTAACCTGTTGTCCATCGAGTTCGCCGTTCGGCTTTCCCTTAGGTCCCGACTAACCCTGATCCGATTAGCGTTGATCAGGAAACCTTAGTCTATCGGCGGGGGGGTTTCTCGCCCCCCTTATCGTTACTTATGCCTACATTTGCTTTTCTAACCGCTCCAGCACACCTCACAGTATGCATTCAACGCTGGTTAGAATGCTCCCCTACCACTTAATGGTAGTCCATTAAATCCATAGCTTCGGTGATATGTTTAATGCCCGATTATTATCCATGCCCGATCGCTCGACTAGTGAGCTGTTACGCACTCTTTAAATGAATGGCTGCTTCCAAGCCAACATCCTAGCTGTCTATGCAATCAGACCTCGTTTGTTCAACTTAACATATACTTGGGGACCTTAGCTGATGGTCCGGGTTCTTTCCCTTTCGGACATGGACCTTAGCACCCATGCCCTCACTCCTGGTAATCATATTACAGCATTCGGAGTTTGTCTGGAGTTGATAGGCGGTGAAGCCCTCGCATCCAATCAGTAGCTCTACCTCTGCAATACTATATCCAAGGCTGCACCTAAATGCATTTCGGGGAGTACGAGCTATTTCCGAGTTTGATTGGCCTTTCACCCCTACCCACAGGTCATCCAAGAGCTTTTCAACGCTCCCTGGTTCGGTCCTCCATCTTGTGTTACCAAGACTTCAACCTGCCCATGGGTAGATCACACGGTTTCGCGTCTACCCCCACTGACTTTAGCGCCCTATTCAGACTCGCTTTCGCTTCGGCTCCTAGCCTTAAACTATTAACCTTGCCAGTGAGGAGTAACTCGTAGGCTCATTATGCAAAAGGCACGCCGTCACATATAAATATGCTCCGACCGCTTGTAAGTGTATGGTTTCAGGTACTTTTTCACTCCCCTGTTCGGGGTACTTTTCACCTTTCCCTCACGGTACTGGTTCACTATCGGTCTCTTAGGAGTATTTAGCCTTACCAGATGGTCCTGGCAGATTCAGACAGGGTTTCACGTGCCCCGCCCTACTCAGGATACTGCTAGATCATATTTGCTTACGTGTACAGGACTTTCACCATCTTTGGTGTAACTTTCCAGTTACTTCCACTTCACGCATAATCTCATATTGCAGTCCTACAACCCCAATCACGCCGAAACGTAATTGGTTTGGGCTAATCCGCGTTCGATCGCCACTACTAACGGAATCACTTTTGTTTTCTCTTCCTCCGGGTACTTAGATGTTTCAGTTCTCCGGGTTTGCCTCTGATATAATCAGATAACCAATAAATTGGCTGGGTTGCCCCATTCAGAAATCTTCGGATCATAGGTTGTTTGCACCTCCCCAAAGCTTATCGCAGCTTATCACGTCTTTCATCGCCTCTAAGAGCCAAGGCATCCACCATACACCCTTACTTACTTTCTATTACATTAACCTTTTCGTTAATCTAAAATATTACTGTTGTATTCTTTTTACAGATTACTTCTTCCAGAATGTCAAAGAACTTATATACACTAATTAGTTAATCAGTATAAATGTGTGGAGAATATCGGAGTCGAACCGATGACCTCCTGCGTGCAAGGCAGGCGCTCTAGCCAACTGAGCTAATCCCCCCAATAACCTGCGTTATCTTAAATGTAGTCCCGCCCAGACTTGAACTGGGGACCTCTACATTATCAGTGTAGCGCTCTAACCAGCTGAGCTACGGGACTATGCTATAAAAACATAACCACCTTAGTTTTTCAGCTTACGCTATCACCACGTTGGTCATGTGGGTATATAAGGTTTTTTTGATATGACAAGAAAAAACAACCTAATCTGTCGATTTTCTTAAACCGTTCTTGTCGGCTCCAGAAAGGAGGTGTTCCAGCCACACCTTCCGGTACGGCTACCTTGTTACGACTTAACCCCAGTCACTAGTTTTACCCTAGGCCGCTCCTCTCGGTAACAGACTTCAGGCACCCCCAGCTTCCATGGTTTGACGGGCGGTGTGTACAAGGCCCGGGAACGTATTCACCGCGCCATGGCTGATGCGCGATTACTAGCGAATCCAGCTTCACGGAGTCGAGTTGCAGACTCCGATCCGAACTGAGACCAGTTTTAGAGATTAGCATCCTGTCGCCAGGTAGCTGCCCTTTGTACTGACCATTGTAACACGTGTGTAGCCCTGGACATAAGGGCCGTGCTGATTTGACGTCATCCCCACCTTCCTCTCACCTTACGGTGGCAGTCTCTCTAGAGTCCTCAGCTTAACCTGTTAGCAACTAAAGATAAGGGTTGCGCTCGTTATGGGACTTAACCCGACACCTCACGGCACGAGCTGACGACAACCATGCAGCACCTTGTACGTCGTCCGAAGAAAGGTCTATCTCTAGACCGGTCGCCGTACATTTAAGCCCAGGTAAGGTTCCTCGCGTATCATCGAATTAAACCACATGTTCCTCCGCTTGTGCGGGCCCCCGTCAATTCCTTTGAGTTTCAATCTTGCGATCGTACTCCCCAGGTGGATTACTTAAAACTTTCGCTTAGCCACTGACTGTGTATCGCCAACAGCGAGTAATCATCGTTTACGGCGTGGACTACCAGGGTATCTAATCCTGTTCGCTCCCCACGCTTTCGTACATCAGCGTCAGTTATACCTTAGTAAGCTGCCTTCGCAATCGGTGTTCTGAGTAATATCTAAGCATTTCACCGCTACACTACTCATTCCGCCTACCTCAAGTATACTCAAGTAATACAGTTTCAATGGCAGTTCTACAGTTGAGCTGCAGGATTTCACCACTGACTTATATTACCGCCTACGTACCCTTTAAACCCAATAAATCCGGATAACGCTTACACCCTCCGTATTACCGCGGCTGCTGGCACGGAGTTAGCCGGTGTTTATTCATATGCTACCTTCAGCTACTTTCACGAAAGTAGGTTTATTTGCATATAAAAGAAGTTTACAACCCATAGGGCAGTCATCCTTCACGCGGGATGGCTGGTTCAGACTTGCGTCCATTGACCAATATTCCTCACTGCTGCCTCCCGTAGGAGTCTGGTCCGTGTCTCAGTACCAGTGTGGGGGATCATCCTCTCAGAACCCCTAGACATCGTTGCCTTGGTAAGCCGTTACCTTACCAACTAGCTAATGTCACGCATGTTCATCTTGTACCGCCGGAGCTTTAATTATCGAGCCAGGCGACTCAATAATACTATGAGGTATTAATCCAAATTTCTCTGGGCTATCCCTCTGTACAAGGCAGATTACATACGCGTTACTCACCCGTGCGCCGGTCGTCGTCTGGTAGCAAGCTACCTCCGTTACCCCTCGACTTGCATGTGTTAGGCCTCCCGCTAGCGTTCATCCTGAGCCAGGATCAAACTCTTCGTTGTATAAAAAGTTAATTAATTTAGCTCAACAAAAACTCAAAAATCTATTGATTGACGGTTGCTTTTTTGTACTTGTCATTATCAAAAAAATATCTTCAAAGAACGTTTTGTTCATAAAAAAAATCAACTCAAGTGAATTGATCTTTCATTAAAAGGGCGGCGACCTACTCTCCCACATCTCTGCAGTACCATCGGCGCGATAGGGCTTAACTTCTCTGTTCGGAATGGGAAGAGGTGGAACCCCTATGCAATAACCACCTTAAATTGTTAATATCATTGCGAAAAGATCAACTCAAGTGAATTGATCTTTCATTAAAAGGGCGGCGACCTACTCTCCCACATCTCTGCAGTACCATCGGCGCGATAGGGCTTAACTTCTCTGTTCGGAATGGGAAGAGGTGGAACCCCTATGCAATAACCACCTTAAATTGTTAATACGGTGATTTATACGTGACTAATAATTTTAATAATATTAATCAATATACATAGTTCAATATGATTTTGACATTTCTCCTGGAAGAAGGAATCCTAGAATACAACATACTTTATTCTAATGAAAGTTTCGGGTAATTAGTACTGCTCGGCTTTGGTCTCGCAACCTTTACACCTGCAGCCTATCAACGTCGTAGTCTCCAACGACCCTCTAAGGAAACCTCATCTTGAGTGGAGCTTCGTGCTTAGATGCTTTCAGCACTTATCTCTTCCAAACGTAGCTACTCAGCAATGCACCTGGCGGCACAACTGATACACCAGAGGTTTGTCCACCGCGGTCCTCTCGTACTAGCAGCAGCTTCTCTCAAGTTTCCTGCGCCCACAACAGATAGGGACCGAACTGTCTCACGACGTTCTGAACCCAGCTCGCGTGCCACTTTAATGGGCGAACAGCCCAACCCTTGGGACCTTCTCCAGCCCCAGGATGTGACGAGCCGACATCGAGGTGCCAAACCGCTCCGTCGATATGAGCTCTTGGGAGCGATCAGCCTGTTATCCCCGGAGTACCTTTTATCCTTTGAGCGATGGCCCTTCCATACGGAACCACCGGATCACTATGCTCTACTTTCGTACCTGATCGACTTGTTGGTCTCACAGTCAAGCACCCTTGTGCCATTACACTCTACAGACGGTTACCAATCGTCTTGAGGGTACCTTTAGAAGCCTCCGTTACTCTTTTGGAGGCGACCACCCCAGTCAAACTACCCACCACACAATGTCCTCATCACTGAGTTAGGTTCCAAACAGGCAAAGGGTCGTATTTCAAGGACGACTCCACAACACCTTGCGATGCCGCTTCATTGTCTCCGACCTATCCTACACATTACATGCCCAGAATCAATGTGAAGTTGCAGTAAAGGTTCACGGGGTCTTTCCGTCCCGTTGCGGGTAATCGGCATCTTCACCGATACTTCAATTTCACCGAGCTCATGGCTGAGACAGTGCCCAGATCGTTGCACCATTCGTGCAGGTCGGAACTTACCCGACAAGGAATTTCGCTACCTTAGGACCGTTATAGTTACGGCCGCCGTTTACCGGGGCTTCATTTCAGCGCTTCTCCGAAGATAACGCCCCCACTTAACCTTCCGGCACCGGGCAGGTGTCAGGCCTTATACATCATCTTTCGATTTAGCAAAGCCCTGTGTTTTTGATAAACAGTCGCCTGGGCCTTTTCACTGCGGCTCCCCTTACGAGGAGCGATCCTTCTCCCGAAGTTACGGATCGATTTTGCCTAGTTCCTTAGCCATGAATCACTCGAGCGCCTCAGGATTCTCTCCTTGACTACCTGTGTCGGTTTGCGGTACGGGTCTGTATAATCTACGTTTAGAGGTTTTTCTTGGAAGCCCTTAGGCACACTATCCAATTGTCCGAAGACGCTTGGTACTATCAGGTTTCAGCTCAATGTGCGGATTTGCCTACACATATCATAACCTAAGCCCTTCAACGTACTATTCCGTCAGTACGCGGTGCTTTCATCACTCCGTCGCCCCATCACAATTATACAAAGTACAGGAATATTAACCTGTTGTCCATCGAGTTCGCCGTTCGGCTTTCCCTTAGGTCCCGACTAACCCTGATCCGATTAGCGTTGATCAGGAAACCTTAGTCTATCGGCGGGGGGGTTTCTCGCCCCCCTTATCGTTACTTATGCCTACATTTGCTTTTCTAACCGCTCCAGCACACCTCACAGTATGCATTCAACGCTGGTTAGAATGCTCCCCTACCACTTAATGGTAGTCCATTAAATCCATAGCTTCGGTGATATGTTTAATGCCCGATTATTATCCATGCCCGATCGCTCGACTAGTGAGCTGTTACGCACTCTTTAAATGAATGGCTGCTTCCAAGCCAACATCCTAGCTGTCTATGCAATCAGACCTCGTTTGTTCAACTTAACATATACTTGGGGACCTTAGCTGATGGTCCGGGTTCTTTCCCTTTCGGACATGGACCTTAGCACCCATGCCCTCACTCCTGGTAATCATATTACAGCATTCGGAGTTTGTCTGGAGTTGATAGGCGGTGAAGCCCTCGCATCCAATCAGTAGCTCTACCTCTGCAATACTATATCCAAGGCTGCACCTAAATGCATTTCGGGGAGTACGAGCTATTTCCGAGTTTGATTGGCCTTTCACCCCTACCCACAGGTCATCCAAGAGCTTTTCAACGCTCCCTGGTTCGGTCCTCCATCTTGTGTTACCAAGACTTCAACCTGCCCATGGGTAGATCACACGGTTTCGCGTCTACCCCCACTGACTTTAGCGCCCTATTCAGACTCGCTTTCGCTTCGGCTCCTAGCCTTAAACTATTAACCTTGCCAGTGAGGAGTAACTCGTAGGCTCATTATGCAAAAGGCACGCCGTCACATATAAATATGCTCCGACCGCTTGTAAGTGTATGGTTTCAGGTACTTTTTCACTCCCCTGTTCGGGGTACTTTTCACCTTTCCCTCACGGTACTGGTTCACTATCGGTCTCTTAGGAGTATTTAGCCTTACCAGATGGTCCTGGCAGATTCAGACAGGGTTTCACGTGCCCCGCCCTACTCAGGATACTGCTAGATCATATTTGCTTACGTGTACAGGACTTTCACCCTCTTTGGTGTAACTTTCCAGTTACTTCCACTTCACGCATAATCTCATATTGCAGTCCTACAACCCCAATTACGCCGAAACGTAATTGGTTTGGGCTAATCCGCGTTCGATCGCCACTACTAACGGAATCACTTTTGTTTTCTCTTCCTCCGGGTACTTAGATGTTTCAGTTCTCCGGGTTTGCCTCTGACATAATCAGATAACCAATAAATTGGCTGGGTTGCCCCATTCAGAAATCTTCGGATCATAGGTTGTTTGCACCTCCCCAAAGCTTATCGCAGCTTATCACGTCTTTCATCGCCTCTAAGAGCCAAGGCATCCACCATACACCCTTACTTACTTTCTATTACATTAACCTTTTCGTTAATCTAAAATATTACTGTTGTATTCTTTTTACAGATTACTTCTTCCAGAATGTCAAAGAACTTATATACACTAATTAGTTAATCAGTATAAATGTGTGGAGAATATCGGAGTCGAACCGATGACCTCCTGCGTGCAAGGCAGGCGCTCTAGCCAACTGAGCTAATCCCCCCAATAACCTGCGTTATCTTAAATGTAGTCCCGCCCAGACTTGAACTGGGGACCTCTACATTATCAGTGTAGCGCTCTAACCAGCTGAGCTACGGGACTATGCTATAAAAACATAACCACCTTAGTTTTTCAGCTTACGCTATCACCACGTTGGTCATGTGGGTATATAAGGTTTTTTTGATATGACAAGAAAAAACAACCTAATCTGTCGATTTTCTTAAACCGTTCTTGTCGGCTCCAGAAAGGAGGTGTTCCAGCCACACCTTCCGGTACGGCTACCTTGTTACGACTTAACCCCAGTCACTAGTTTTACCCTAGGCCGCTCCTCTCGGTAACAGACTTCAGGCACCCCCAGCTTCCATGGTTTGACGGGCGGTGTGTACAAGGCCCGGGAACGTATTCACCGCGCCATGGCTGATGCGCGATTACTAGCGAATCCAGCTTCACGGAGTCGAGTTGCAGACTCCGATCCGAACTGAGACCAGTTTTAGAGATTAGCATCCTGTCGCCAGGTAGCTGCCCTTTGTACTGACCATTGTAACACGTGTGTAGCCCTGGACATAAGGGCCGTGCTGATTTGACGTCATCCCCACCTTCCTCTCACCTTACGGTGGCAGTCTCTCTAGAGTCCTCAGCTTAACCTGTTAGCAACTAAAGATAAGGGTTGCGCTCGTTATGGGACTTAACCCGACACCTCACGGCACGAGCTGACGACAACCATGCAGCACCTTGTACGTCGTCCGAAGAAAGGTCTATCTCTAGACCGGTCGCCGTACATTTAAGCCCAGGTAAGGTTCCTCGCGTATCATCGAATTAAACCACATGTTCCTCCGCTTGTGCGGGCCCCCGTCAATTCCTTTGAGTTTCAATCTTGCGATCGTACTCCCCAGGTGGATTACTTAAAACTTTCGCTTAGCCACTGACTGTGTATCGCCAACAGCGAGTAATCATCGTTTACGGCGTGGACTACCAGGGTATCTAATCCTGTTCGCTCCCCACGCTTTCGTACATCAGCGTCAGTTATACCTTAGTAAGCTGCCTTCGCAATCGGTGTTCTGAGTAATATCTAAGCATTTCACCGCTACACTACTCATTCCGCCTACCTCAAGTATACTCAAGTAATACAGTTTCAATGGCAGTTCTACAGTTGAGCTGCAGGATTTCACCACTGACTTATATTACCGCCTACGTACCCTTTAAACCCAATAAATCCGGATAACGCTTACACCCTCCGTATTACCGCGGCTGCTGGCACGGAGTTAGCCGGTGTTTATTCATATGCTACCTTCAGCTACTTTCACGAAAGTAGGTTTATTTGCATATAAAAGAAGTTTACAACCCATAGGGCAGTCATCCTTCACGCGGGATGGCTGGTTCAGACTTGCGTCCATTGACCAATATTCCTCACTGCTGCCTCCCGTAGGAGTCTGGTCCGTGTCTCAGTACCAGTGTGGGGGATCATCCTCTCAGAACCCCTAGACATCGTTGCCTTGGTAAGCCGTTACCTTACCAACTAGCTAATGTCACGCATGTTCATCTTGTACCGCCGGAGCTTTAATTATCGAGCCAGGCGACTCAATAATACTATGAGGTATTAATCCAAATTTCTCTGGGCTATCCCTCTGTACAAGGCAGATTACATACGCGTTACTCACCCGTGCGCCGGTCGTCGTCTGGTAGCAAGCTACCTCCGTTACCCCTCGACTTGCATGTGTTAGGCCTCCCGCTAGCGTTCATCCTGAGCCAGGATCAAACTCTTCGTTGTATAAAAAGTTAATTAATTTAGCTCAACAAAAACTCAAAAATCTATTGATTGACGGTTGCTTTTTTGTACTTGTCATTATCAAAAAAATATCTTCAAAGAACTTATTTCTTATTTCATCCATCGTCGCCGTTGCGCCGATGTTTTTGCGGTTGCAAAGGTAAATCATTTTATCTTTAAACTCCAAATGTTTTTTCATTTATTTTTCGTCTCCGAAAAACTAAAAAACATTGAATCAAAACCATTAAGAACTCGCTATCGTTTTTCTCGAAAGCGTTGCAAAGAAAGGGCTTTTTTTGCTTTACTTCCAAATAAAAAAACAGTTAATTTTACCTAGCCAACGTGAAACACCTGCTATCACACTAATCCAAAACATGTTATGAAACACATCTTTTTTTCATCCCTACAGATACATTCCGAACACGGTTCATCTCAAATCAAATATTGACACCAAAAGACTCATCCACTAAAACCACACTATCGTGGAAAAACATCCAAAACCTTAAGACATCTATTTAAGTTATGATAAATCACTTCCAAGAAAACAGTTTCTTGGAAGACAACCTTTGCAATATCCATAATTTTCTGGACAACCTCTATTGAGGGACATCCAAAGGGAATCCAAAGGGATTGATAGGCACATTGTCCATGGCTTGTCCATCCTTTGTCCATGGTTTGTCCACCGATTCTCCATCGATTCGATGACTGAAGCATGAACAAACCATGAGCAAACCATGAACAAAGTCAGGTAGAAACAGCTATCAAATAGTTATGAAGAGTGGGACTAAGATCGGAATAAGAGATAATCCTATACCAAATACCTCGCTATAATTGAAGTAAAAGTATATAGTATAATCTAGGAAGATGATTTGAAAGGGTTTGATTCAGTAAAAATTCGATACAACAAGATCTTGCGAGACGTGAACATGGAGTATTTAGATAGGGTAAAATATCTCATAAAAAAACCATCGATTCAATTAGAATCGATGGTTCTTATATAATAGAGACTAAAAACACTTCTACAAACTACATGCAACTCTATCTAAAGGTTGACAGTGATCTTTGGCATTTTTAACAAGAAAATGTAATCTATTAAACATATTTGCCTGCGACACACCTCCGTCCAAATCAATGAATAGTAAATTCATTTCAGGATATAATTTCATTACTCTGTTTTCGACTCCTTTTGAGATAATATGATTTGCAATACAACCAAAAGGCTGAAGGCTTACCACATGGTTTACGTTTGTCTTAGCAAAGAATGAATATTCGGCAGGAATAAGCCAACCTTCACCAAACTGTGCAGCCAAACTAACCATTTCGGAAGCTTTCTCTCCTTCATGATGAATATCTGTGAACGGTATAAAGAAAGGGAAACCGGCACATGCTTTATTAAATTTTCGTACTCTTTTATTCAGAATATGATTCATTCCATCGGTAAACAATCTATTCATCCAGGAAGATTTCTTTTCTAAGAAATTTACCTCATTAAACTTTTTGTTCACAAAATATTGAGACATAAAGTCAAGAACAGGAGGAACCACAACTTCCACTCCCTGATCTACTAACCATTGAATAATATGGAAATTATTCTGATCATTATATTTGACATAAATCTCACCGACAACCCCAACAGAAGGGACATCGATATTATGATGAACAATAGAAGAAAATTCGACTGAAGCATGTTTTAAAAGATCTGTTGCATCAGATGTTTTAGAATTAGTCAATTTACTCTTCCATAACGTAATATACTTTTCTCTTAACTCAAATGCTGCACCTTTACGACACTCTCTTGGAGCAGCACTATAATATAATTTGGAAAGAGAATCTGCAAATAACATCGTGTTCATAATAACACCTACATATTTCTTCATCTCAAACTCGAAACCAGGTTGTTTATGAGCAATCACCTCATCACTAGTAAGAGAGACCAATGGGACATCCATACAACCAGCACTACGCAAAGCTTTTTTAATCAGACCAAGATAGTTTGTAGCCCTACACTGCCCTCCCGTTTGGGTCATAACGAAAGCCACTTCATCAAGGTTATATTGTCCAGACTGAACTGCTTTAATAATGTCACCAACAATCACGGTAGCAGGGAAGCAAACTTCATTATTCGCGTACTGCAATCCGAGTTCTTGAGAGACCTTATCACTAGGGGGCAAACTTTCCACTTCATATCCAGCTAATGCAAATAGTTCTGGAAAGAAAGGAGAATAGAATGGGGAAAAGTAAGGCAGCAACAACTTTCGAGAGCGGTCTTCCTTCTCAAATGTTTTCAATTCTGGAACTGGTGTAATCTCCACCTCCTTATCACTTTGATCTTTTAGCTTAATACTTTCGATCAAAGAACGAATACGCAGATTGAGAGAACCAATATTTGTTACATCATCAAGCTTTAACAGAGTTAAATTCTTATCCCCTGTTTTAAGTATCTCTTGAAGTTCATCAATAATAAAAGCATCAGGTCCACAACCAAAAGAAGAGAGTTGGATAACCTGTACTTTTTGATTTTGTCTTTTCGCCCAGTGTGCTGCTTTAATAATATTATTTACATATGCCCATTGCAAAACAAGCTCCTGGTTGTCATCATAATAAGAATCATCAAAACGAACGATATCTTCGGTTATTACATCCACTCCATAACCTGTTATACATTTTGAGATTGTATGTTGAATCAAAGGATCATGATGATAAGGACGTCCTACTAAAAGAACCACCATTCGATCCTCTTTTTTAGCCTTCTCGAATATTTGGACATTCTCCTCTTTCAACCTCTTTCTGAAATTCCATTGTGCATTATTCGCCTTTTCAACAGCTAGTCGAATATTTGATTTTTTAGAAGTAATTTCAGGCCACGATTCAATATACTTCAACAAGGCACCCTCAAGTAACTTTTGATCTTTAAAAGAGATTGGAGGAGCATCCACTGTAACTTTATTCCCAAAGACACTTTTTATCACATCTGAATAACCAGAAACGACAGGACAATTAAAGCTATTGGTTGTTTTATCTGATTCTTTATTTTCATAAATTACATAAGGAAGAAAAATACGTTCCACCTTCTTCTCTATCAAATCTTGCACATGACTATGTACCAACTTTGCAGGAAAGCAGATATTGTCAGACATGATGGTAGAGGTCACCTTTTCGTAATCAGCCATATTAGACGTATCCGATAAAACGACATCGAAGCCTAATTCGGTAAAAAAAGTATTCCAAAAAGGGAAGTTTTCATACATATTAAGCACTTTTGGAATACCTATCTTAGGAGCAGTATTTCTTAGATCTGCTTTGTAAGAACTAAAAACTTCTTTATAACGATATTCACTAGCATTCTGTCCGTATTCTAACTTAATCCCCCCATTGGTGAAGATCTTCTCACATTTGTTACCTGAATAGAACTTTTGATTGTTGTCGAATTTATATTGCTGAATCTCGCATAAGTTTTCACAACCTTTACAGTGTAGATTCTTTGTATTGTATTCGGGTTTGTGTTGTAAAAAATCGACACCACGATCGATTAAATGATCGACTTTGTGGATATTCCTTGCGGCATAAATTGCAGCACCAATTGCACCCATTAATTCTGGCATATCGGTAAAAGAGACTGGTTTCTTTACCAAATCTTCCATTGCTTTGACAACAGAAAGGTTTTTAAAAGTACCTCCTTGCACAGAAATATAACCACCTAAGTCTTCGACATTCTTCAACTTCAACACCTTGAAAAGCATATTTTTTATTACGGAGTAGGATAAACCCGCTGCGATATCTCCAGGTTGTGCTTTTGCTCTTAGCGATTGTTTCACTTTAGAGTTCATAAAGACAGTACATCGAGTTCCCAAATCACATGGACTTTGGGATTTACAAGCAAGTTCTGCAAATTCACTTGGTTTGTAGTTCATCGAGGTAGCAAAACCTTCAATAAACGAACCACAACCAGAAGAACAAGCTTCGTTCACTTCCAGACGAGTAATCTGTCCATTATCGACAAAGATCGCTTTCATATCTTGCCCCCCAATATCAAGTATAAAGGAGACATTTGGATTATATTTCATTGCCCCCATATAGTGAGCAATGGTCTCAACGATTCCAAAATCTAGGCGATAAGCCTTTCGAATTAGATCCTCACCATATCCAGTAACACAGGATCCTTTAATTTGAATATCTATACCAGCACTGAGGACCTTCTCTGCGCATTTCTTTAATCCTTGATGCAGAGCATTTAATGGATCTCCATTATTGTTCTGATAATATCGATAGACAAGTTTTTCATCCTCATCCAACAATACAATCTTAGTAGTAGTAGAACCAGAGTCTACGCCTAGGAAACAATTTTTAGAAGGAAGAGATATGAATTCGTTTGTTTGAACGAAATTGGCTTGCTTTTTCTTTTTCCAAGAAAGGAACTCCTCCTCGTTCTTAAACAGAGGTGTAAGATCTGGATCCGTTTGTTTACTTTCAGCAGTTCTTTCAGAGATAAGAGATATCAACTCTCCTAAGAAGATCTCCTTTCTTTCAATATCATCCACTAGAGCACATCCCAATGCAGGGATCAAAGATGAGTATTCAGGAACAATAACATCTTGTTCCTCGATGCCTAAAGTTTCAATCAATGCCTTTCTTAAGAAAGGGATAAATGAAAATGGACCTCCACACAGGAGCACCTTTGGTTTAAGTTCTAATCCACGAACTAGTGTCGTAACAGTTTGATTGGACAAAGCATAGAATATAGACGCAGCTATATCTTCTTTGGCGACCTTCTTACTAAGAAGGTTTTGAATATCGGTTTTGGCAAATACCCCACAACGAGAAGAGATAGGGTATCTCTTTTTATATTTGTAGGCAAGATCGTTTAATTCTGTAACACTAACTCCCAATAGGACCGCCATCTGATCAATAAAAGCGCCAGTTCCTCCAGCACAACTACCATTCATACGCATCATTGGAGCTTTTTTCTCTTCGAATACAATAAGCTTCGAATCTTCTCCACCCATATCAAAAAGTGTAGATACATCCGTAAAATTATGCTTAATGACCTCCGAAGCGGAGACAACCTCTTGAAGAAAAGGGATTTGACAATCTTCAGACACCCCCATTCCAACGGAACCTGTGATAACCAAAGAAACTTTCCTATCATTAAATTTCTCTTTCACCTCTTCAAGAAGACTCATTAAAGCTTCATGAATGCCAATATGGTGTCTTCTATAACTAGAAAATATAATTTCATTATCATCATCGACACATACAACTTTAATTGTGGTTGATCCCATATCAACACCTAATCTAATAGGTCTATCATTACACATCATTCTTCTACCTTTTCGTTCAAAAAATTATTGAATATTTCCCTTACAAGTATTTTATTTTGAGTCTTACTAGACAACAAGTATTCTTCCATTAAAGAGTCATGGTCCCCTAATACTAGTCTAATAGTTGGCGAAATAATTACAGACCCAAGGATTATACTTATTATTTTTATAATAAAATTGGTGCTATTAAATCGCATCATCTTCTGCACACCAAACTGTCTTATCGTGATCTCTGAAACTCGTTCAATTATACCAAACTCATATAAAGAGTTTCTTACTACCGAGGCTAAATTTTCCTGGTTACGCTCAATTTCGCTGATAATAAAAAACGGATAAGATGGGTGTTCAATTAAAAGCTTGGTATACTCATCCACCCAGTAGTCTAACACGTCATATATATCGTCGGTAGTCCCAATATAACTACCTAAACGAGGGATAAACCGATTTATCATCCCATCTAGAAGGCGACTATAAAGACGCTCTTTTGATCTAAAATAGTAGTTCAAGGAGGTCCTTGAAATCCCGACTTCTTTCGCTATCATATTCATTGTCGTAGACTTAAAGCCATTCTTCATAAACACCTTCTCTGCGACAAATAAAATACGTTCTTCAATATTTCTATCTATCTCCATAACAAACATCATTGTTTGACAATGGTGTCAAATGTAGCTATTAGACATAATTATGATCATATATTTTCAACAAACGACCTTCTTTTCATTATGAATATATCTTTTTTTAACCACATAAGTTCAAGACAGAATGTAAATATATTGTTAAATTAGACAATCTAATAAGAATGTCTAAAAACTTAAGAACATGCTGAAAATGAAATATTAACCTTCAAAAGCTACATAGGTTGTAATATTTTTTCTAGTTTTGCAAATTCAAAAATGTAAACTACATATACCTTTAGATAAAAATGATTACAGTTTCGGATTTATCCATTCAATTTGGGAAGAAACCTCTTTTCCAAGATGTTAACCTAAAGTTTCTACCGGGAAACTGCTACGGAGTTATTGGGGCAAACGGTGCAGGAAAGTCAACTTTCTTGAAACTTCTTTCTGGAGATCTTGAGTCGACCAAAGGACGTGTATCTCTTGAACCAGGAGAACGTCTTTCTGTACTAAAGCAGGATCACCATGAATTTGATGAGCATACAGTACTAAATACTGTGATGATGGGACACAAAGAGATGTGGGACGTCATGTCAGAGAAAGATGCTCTTTATATGAAAGAGGATTTTAATGAAGCAGATGGAATGAAAGCTGCTGAATTAGAAGATCGCTTTGCTGAGATGGATGGTTGGAATGCTGAAAGTGATGCTGCCGCACTATTAAGTGGTCTTGGTATCAAGGAGGAAAGCCATTATAAATTGATGCAAGATATGGATCCAAAGATGAAGGTACGTGTGCTTTTAGCACAAGCACTGTTTGGTAATCCAGATAACCTTCTTTTAGATGAGCCTACCAATGACTTAGACCTTGAAACTGTAGGCTGGTTAGAAAACTTTTTAGCAAATTTTGAGAATACTGTTATTTTAGTTTCTCACGACCGTCACTTCCTAGACAGTGTATGTACAAATATTGTAGATATCGATTTTGGTAAAGTGAAGTCTTATGGAGGTAACTACTCATTCTGGTACCACTCAAGTCAGTTGGCTGCGAAACAGCAAGCACAACAAAATAAAAAGATGGAGGAGAAGAAGAAAGAACTTCAAGAGTTCATTTCTCGTTTCTCTGCGAACGTTGCTAAATCGAAACAGACAACAAGTCGTAAGAAGATGATAGAGAAGTTGAATATCGAAGATATCGACCCTTCAACACGTCGCTATCCGGGTATTATCTTCCAACCAGAAAGAGAAGTTGGAAATAACATTCTAACAGTATCAAGTCTATCTAAATCAGTAGATGGTGACACGCTCTTTAAAGATATGTCGTTTACCATCGAAAAAGGGGAGAAGGTTGTATTTTTATCACGAGATTCTCGTTCGATGACAGCTTTATTCGATATTATTAATGACAAAGCAGAAGCAGACAATGGGTCTTTAGAGTGGGGAGTAACAACAACAAAGGGATATTTACCTCTCGACAACTCTAATTTCTTCCAGAATGAATCCAACGTCTTCGATTGGTTATCTCAGTATACAGACAACTCTGAAGATGCATATATTCGTGGATTTCTAGGAAAGATGCTATTTACTGGTGATGATATTGAGAAAAAGGTAAAAGTTCTTTCTGGAGGGGAAAAAGTAAGATGTATGCTATCTAAATTAATGATGGGTAATCCAAATGTTGTAGTTCTAGATAATCCTACAAACCACTTGGACCTAGAATCAATTCAAGCATTCAATAATGGACTTATCTCATTCCCAGGTATTGTTTTGATGTCCTCACATGACCACGAGTTTATTCAAACAGTATGTAATCGAATCATTGAGATAACACCAAATGGAATCATTGATAAACTAATGGATTACGATGATTACATAAGAGATGAAAAAATTCAATCTCTACGAGAGAAGATGTATTCAGGAGAATAAAACAGGTTACAAAATAATAAAGAGAGTCGTTAATCCATCGACTCTCTTTTTTTATATATTTCATATCAATCAAATGTAAGTTATGAATCAAAAGGCACTTATTCTATATCACACTAACTATGGTTTTTCTTATACAGTAGCAGAATTTGTCAAGCAAGCTATTTCGAGATCCAATTTAGAGGTAGTTATTTGTTCCATAGATCAAGCAGATTTGCTAGACCTTTTTTCTTATAGCTATAAATATATAATATCCCCTATAAAATATGGAAACTACGCTAAGAAGGTTCTAAATTTTCTTAAACAGTACGATCATATTCTGTCTAAAACCCATTGTGTTATTGTCTCCATTGACCTTGTTTCGAGAAAGAATGACAGAAATAGCCTTGAAAACAATAAGCAAGTAAGTAAAATATGGAGCAAGCTTAATTGGACTCCGACGAGATTAATCATCATTCCAGGAGAGTTAGATTACTCCAAGTATAATTTCATTGAAAAGAAAATGATGAAGTTGCTTATGTACATAATGAAAGGTCCAACGGATAGCAATACATCAGAGGTGTATACCAATTGGAAGTCATTGGAGTCACAAATTAAGAACGACTTACATTAGTAAATCGATTACATCTACTGGATTACCGATAACAACCGAGGCCCCATTATCAATAATAGGTCTTTGAAGTAAGCGAGGTTCTTTAATGATCTCCTGTAGAATTTTCTTTTCTGACATATCACTGTTTTTCAGATTGTCTTTATAATATTTCTCTTGCTTTCTAAGGAGGTCCTCTACTGAGCCATCAAATCGCGTTAAGAGACCTTGAAGCATTTCAATAGTTAGTCCTTCTTTAAGGTATTCAACGATCTGTATATCGACATTTTTACTCTTAAGATATTCTAATCCTTCTCTAGATTTTTTACATCTTGGGTTATGATAAATTTTAATCATACTGTTTCTCTTTTAAATAATCATAGAATGCATCTTGACATCTCATGCCAGACTCATTCTTATTAATATATATATTTCTGTATCCACGACCATTCTCTCTAGCTTTGACATTATCACTCAGCTGTATTTGCAGATAATCTATAAGTTCATTTTTGAGTACTTCGTCTTTAACAGGGCACGCAATTTCAATTCTTCGGTTTAAATTTCTTGGCATCCAGTCCGCAGAGGAGATGTAAGTACTATTTTCTCCATTATTATGGAATAGCCAAATTCTTGAGTGTTCTAGAAATTTATCCACAATACTGACAGTACGAATATTCTCACTTAACCCAGGAACACCAGGAACAACAACAGAAATGCCTCTTACAATAATATCTATTTTAACTCCAGCAGAACTAGCTTCATATAATTTGTCTGCCATCTCTTTATCCACAAGGCTATTCATCTTTAGAATCATAAAAGCAGGTATTCCATTCTTCGCATTAGATATCTCTTGTTCAATACAATCAACCAAAAAATTACGGAGATAAAAAGGAGAAACAATCAAACGATTATAATCAAAATGCATATAATTATGCCTAAAAAAACGAAATAGGTTCTCTAGATCTTGTGTAATCATTGTATCAGACGTAAAAAGACCGATATCAGAATATATCTTTGCTGTCGACTCATTATGATTTCCTGTTCCTATATATCCATAGTTAACGGGGATATCATTCTCAATACGTTGTACCCAAACAAGTTTGCTATGTACCTTTAATCCAGGTATTCCACTTATAACCTGCACTCCTGCTTCTTGTAAGGTATTAGACCAATAGATATTTGCTTTTTCATCAAATCGAGCCTGCAATTCAATTAAAACAGTGACTTTTTTCCCATTTCTTGCGGCATTAATTAAAGCATTGATCACTTTTGAGTCGCTTGCAACTCGATAGATAGTGACGCCAATTTCTACCACTTTAGGATCAATCGCTACCTCTCTCAAGAAATCAATAAAATGATTAAAGCTTTGATAAGGATAGTGAAGCATAATATCTTGCTTTTTGATTGCACGAATAACACTTCTCTTTCTTTTCAAGAGAGGATGCTCTAATGGCACGATTGATTGATAGTAATCGGTGTCGGAACCGACTCTAGGGAATGACATAAAATCGCCTCTATTGTGATATCGACCTCCAGGAACAATATTTTCAATATTAATATTCATTTTTCTCGTGATAAATCGAAATAGCTCTTTAGGCATCTCTCTATCGTATATAATGCGGACCGGGTTCCCTTTCTTCCTTCTTTTAAGACTATCTTCCATCTTTTGAATTAGAGTGGTAGAGATATCATCATCGAGATCGATCTCTGCATCTCTAGTGACCTTTAAGCTATATGCTTGGGCTTTATCGTAGTTGAAAATATGAAATAGATCATCAAGACAATAACGAATCACATCATCTAACATGATGATAGACTTCTGATTTGAACCATTGGGTAGTTCAACATAGCGAGAAAGTGAATTCGATGGGATTCTAAGAATTGCAAAATAGTGATCATTTTTTTTCTTCGATTCACGACTTAGAACCACGGTCAAATATATCGCACCATCGCTTAAGTCAGGGAAATTTGAGAGATCATTGAGCATGATTGGCACCAAATATGGAAGTACGGTATCATAAAAAAATCTCTTGACATATTTCCCCTGAATGTCAGTAAGTTCTTTTTCATCAACGATACTAATTCCACTTAAGGACATGTCTTTCTTTACCTTCTCATATATCTCTTTAAAATAGAGTTGTTGCTCATTAACAGTGTCCATTATTTGCTCTAACAACTCATCAGGAGAGTAAGTACCAATCTGATCAGGCATCTCAATACCATGCTTTACCATACGTTTTACCGATGCAACTCTTACACGAAAGAACTCATCTAGGTTTTTAGAAAAAATTCCTAGAAACCTTAATCGTTCAAGAAGTGGTACTGATGGATCATCAGCCTCTTGCAGCACTCTCTCATTAAATGACAGCCAACTCAACTCCCTATTATTATATCTTCTTAATAAACTCATATTCAAGAATTTTTATAACAACGAACACCCCCTATCAAGAACTGCCTCAAGGGCTAATTATAATTCCCAAGATATTAAAAAAAATAAATCATAGACATGATTCCGAAAAGAATATACCTTATTATAAAACACTTAATTAACACCAGTTAACACAATAGACATTTATTTTATAAACTTTGTAAACAGTAATTTAGTCAAAACTAAAAATAGGTATCTTGTAGATAGTTTTCATTAATAACGCTAGTTCAATTGAGCTATTATCATAAACTTGATATAGATATTTAAAATCACATGACTAAGAAAGTGATACTTTTTGACTTTGACGGAACCCTATTCGACACACAATCTGCATACTATGAATGTAGTAATCAATTGGCTCTTAAATATAGGTTTAAGATGCATGAAGATTGGGAGAAATATCGAGATATGCCAGCAAAGGACTTCCTATTTGATGTTCTAAAGCTATCGTGGTTCCAATTGCCTTTTTTCATCGCAGATATGAAAAAGCTTTTTCAAGAGAAAATTCATTCTGTTAAACCTTTTGAAGGTATTCCAGAGCTATTAAATGAATTAAACCAATTCTATGAATTAGGAATTATAACAAGTAATGGTGAATATGCTGTAAAAGAGCTTTTAACAAACTATGAACTAGATTATTTTAAATATAAAGATTTCGATGCTTCAATTCTTAACAAAAAATGGTGTTTGAAAAGATTTCTATCTAAAAGTAAAATCTCCAACAAAGATGTCATATACATTGGTGATGAATATAGAGATGGGAAAGCCTGTATAGAAGCGAATATTGACTTTATAGCAGTATCCTGGGGTATGAATAATACAGAGATATTGAAGGAAGCAAATCCTCTAATGGTGGCAGAATCTCCAATAGATATTTTAGATTATTTGTTAACAACATTATAGGATGAACATCATTTATGCCCATCCTATAATCTTTATAGTCTTTTAATCTTGCTTTCCAGAAAACTCCATTAAATATGATTTAACAAAGCCATCAAGATCACCATCAAGAACAGCCTGTACGTTACCAGTCTCATGACCAGTACGGACATCTTTCACCATTTTGTATGGTTGCATAACATAAGAACGTATTTGCGATCCCCACTCAATAGCCTTCTTATTGCTTTCAAGTTCCATCTCTTTTTCACGCCTCTTACGGATCTCCATCTCATAAAGTTGGGATTTCAAAAGACGCATTGCGTTCTCTTTGTTTTGTAATTGAGATCTAGATTCGGTGTTTTCAATAATAATTCCAGTAGGAGCATGTCGTAAACGTACGCCTGTTTCTACCTTATTCACATTCTGTCCACCAGCGCCACCAGATCGGAATGTTTCCCATGTAATATCTCCAGGATTTACCTCAATCTCAATCGTATCATCCACTAAAGGAGAAACAAAAACAGAGGTAAAAGATGTTTGTCTTTTCCCTTGAGCATTAAAAGGAGAAATACGAACCAATCGATGAACTCCATTCTCACTTTTCAGATAACCATATGCAAAATCGCCTTCTATCTCAAGAGTAACACTTTTAATCCCAGCATCCTCACCAGGTACAAAAGAAGCTTCACGAACTTTATATCCACTCTTTTCAGCATAACGAATATACATTCTCATTAGCATATCTGCCCAATCATTTGCCTCGGTACCACCAGCACCCGCATTGATCTTTAAAACAGCTCCTAGCTTGTCTTCTTCTCTTCGAAGCATATTTTTCACTTCTAAGGCTTCTATGGCTTCTATGGCTAGATCATATTGTTCTTGAACCTCATCTTCTGAAGCATCACCTAATTCGAAGAACTCGAATAGTACTTCAAGATCTCCTTGAATTTGTTTTACATTTGCAAAAGCATCAGTCCATTGCTTGATTTCTCGAATCTGCTTCATTTGAAGTTCCGCTTTTTTTGAATCTTCCCAAAATGATGGATCTTGCGTCTTAAGCTCTTCTTCTTCTAATTGCATCAATCTATGATCGATGTCAAAGATACCTCCTTAACGCTTCAAGACGTCCACTTAAGGCTTTAATCTGATCTTTAATAACCATGATATTCTATTATTAGATTTATTTCTCTACAAAAATAAATATCTACAGTTATAAATCGTGTTTCTTAGTAAAAGTTTTAGGAGGAGTATTCAAGAGTTTAAGCAATTCGACAGTTTAACTTTTCCATTTCATATTGTTTCACGATGTGAAGACATTCAATAAGTTTCAAAATCATCTTATCATATCGTTCAATCTCAATATCATGAATCCCCGATTCAGCCAATAACTTACTTCTTTGCTCTTTCACGAGTACAAACTGTGTTTTTAAAGACAAAACTTGTTTCTCAACAATCCCATTACGTTCAAATATCTCTTTTATATCAATAATTGAATCATAAGATGATAACACACGCCCTATAGTAGTGATCATAAAAGGATAAAGTTGTTCCCATTTCTTGTTATGACAAAAAACATCTTTAAAAAAAACATCACCTGACTCTTTCAGGTTACTCAAGCAGAACTCATTATAAAAAGCAATTAATTTTAAATAATTTGCCTCAAATTCTTCTTCTATGATTGACTTACGTTCTGAGACGATAGATTTTAAGACTTGGTCAATCTGTTCGACCTTACCAATTAAAGTAGTGATCTCTTTAGTCAACTCATCTACTCGTATATCCCCATTTACTCTATCGTAATCATCCTGTAATTTCCATAGAATATCATTTACACTAATGGTTAATGTATTTATATTGTAATAAAAGTTTGAAAACATATGATTCCCCTTTTGTTCTTTACTTCATATTTATTTTATGAAACTAGCCCACAAAGAACTTATGTTCTTTATAAAATAGATAGCTTTCTATTAGTAACACTTTATACAATATAATTACAACTAAGATGATTTTAATGACCTGATATTTTAGTATTTACTTTTATTAATGTTCGTAAAATTGATCCCTGACACTTTATATAAATAGAATGATTTACCTTGATAAGCTTGATTTTCGTATTTAAAAGTGGATATTGAATCCATATTTAAAAAATGATCTTTATAACATTTAATAGATTTATGTTCACTTATAATATATGCATCCCATCCTTTATAAAAATCATAAGTAGGTTCCATCCAAAGATCATATTGATTCATTCTACAAGAAGGATTATAATAAATTAAGTCATACTTTTTACTTCCATAAAAACAGAGTTCGGAAAAGATACTATAATGAGAACAAACAATCACAATATGTTTACTATCCATTGTAACTTCCTCTAACTTCTCATTTAATTCATTCCATCCGACAAGTCGTCTTGTAACTTTATTAATAGGGACTGTTTTAGCAAGTAACGAATTATCACCTTGATATAATCCATCAAAAAGAAGTAGGTAGCTAAAAGTGGTAAAGATGATTGATAAATATATCCATTGTTTATTCTTAATCTGTTCTATTCCTAAAAGTAAAATCAAAGGCATAGGACAAACAATGAATAGGGTCCAATTAATATGAGAAGCACTATGTCTTGTAAAGGATAAAACGGAGAACATTAAAATGACTAATAGATACGGTAAAAGAACCAGTTTAAATAAAAGTGTCTCCTCTTTCAAGCATTTGGATATCCCTTTAAATATCGGAATAAAAAGAAGACCACCTAATAAAACTAATTGCCCACCTAAGAACTCAAAAAGATTTCTAAAAGAACGTAAGACACTAAATTCTCTACCAGAAACAGTCAGTCCTAATAAATGCTTGAAGGATATAAAATCATTAGACGATGCCCACAATAAAATCGGGATACAGCCCATCAGAGTGATACATAGAAAAATTAACACATGTATTTTACTAAACCGATTTCCCGACAATAAAATAAAAGACAATGGCAGTAATCCAGCAATCATCGCATATTTAGATAAAACACCTAAACCTGCAAAGATGCCTAATATAACCCAATATCTTAATCTATCATTCTTTGATATTTTAGTAATAAATAAGATGGCTCCCATATAAAAGAATAAAAGCAATACATCGGTAGTGAAGAAAATTACGGTATACCAGTAGTGTGGAAAGAAGTAGTACAGGCATAATGCCTTCAATGTTCGTTTTTTGTCTGAGGTTAGAAACAGAACCCACCTATAAAATAACAATGAAGTTAGGTTCGCAAATAACCAAGACCAAAGACGTACAGCGATCTCTGTCTTTCCTAAAATTGATGTTGAAATATAGTTAAGGTATGCGATCAAAGGGGGCTTAGAATAATAAGAAGCTTGTAACCTTTCGGCCCAACTCCAATACTGAGCTTCATCAAAATGAAGTTCTAATGGAAATGTTATTAATATTACAAATGAAACTAATAACATGGAAAACCAAACTCCGTAGATTCTTTTCATATTGTTTTTAAGCTTAAACAAAAATTCTAAAGAATCGGTTCAATATTAAAAAGGAAGTTATTTTGAGTATTTTTACCCACAAATAAGGAGCTTAAGATTGTGAAATCAGATTCATTAAATAAAATTACAGAAGAGATTCGCCGACATGCTATAGAGATTGGATTTACCGATTGTGGGTTCTCAAAGGTGAGAGAGCTTTCCGAGCATAAAACTAGACTTGAGAAATGGCTCTACGAAGGGAAAAATGCCAGCATGAAATATATGGCAAATCATCTTGAAAAAAGAGTGAACCCATCTCTTCTTGAAGAGGGGGCTGAAACAGTTATCTCTGTACTATTAAATTATTTTCCAAAAAATAATCTGGAGAAGAAGGATCAGTGGGTCATATCGAAATATGCATACGGTAAAGACTATCATTACATCATGAAGTCAATGATTGGAAATCTATTAGAATATATACAAGATAGGTTTCCTGATGTTAAAGGGAGGGCTTTTGTTGATTCAGCACCAGTATTAGATAGAGTTTGGGCAGTCGAATCTGGACTTGGATGGATTGGAAAGAACAGCAACCTCATATCTCCAAATCATGGTTCATTTGTCTTTATTGGAGAACTTATCATTAATAAAGAACTTATTAATGATACCCCCCAAACGAAAAATTATTGTGGGAACTGTACTAAGTGCATTGATGCATGCCCCACAGATGCCATAATTTCACCCAAAACAATAGATGCGAACAGATGTCTTTCACATGCAACTATTGAGTATAGAGGAGACGAAAAGCCAATTGAAATAAAAGGTAAAATGAGTAACAGAATTTATGGTTGTGATATCTGTCAAGATGTATGTCCTTGGAATATCAAAAAAGCAAAACCAACAAACATAGATGCATTTGATCCTATGATTAAAGAAGATATATTCACTAAAAACTATTGGGATGATACAACTAATGGTTCATTCAAAAAACGTTTCCAATCCAGTCCTATTGCTAGAGCTGGACTAAAACAAATAAGAAGGAATATACAGTGGCTGGAAGAAGAGTAGACGGTATTCGATATTAATGATATGAAAATAGAGAATCCTTAAAATTCTTTATCATTATTGATAGTAAAAAGAGTGTTTAACAATAGAATGAATTGCAAAACCTATTATATTTATTCTCATTGTATTAAATTTGCCATGTTGCAATTACAATTGAAACGGTGTTTGGTGCCAATTATACGTTTACATTATGAATCAAAAAGAGGTAGTAGTCATCTATACGGATGGTGCATCTAGAGGAAATCCAGGTCCTGGGGGATATGGAACCATTATGATATACAAACAACATCGTAAAGAGATGTCTGAAGGATTTAGATTGACTACCAACAACCGTATGGAACTGCTAGCTGTGATAAAGGGGCTAGAAGCGCTAAAAAAAGATGGAGTTCATGTGGTAGTGTATTCAGATTCAAAGTACGTTGTAGACTCTATTGAGAAAAAATGGGTATTCGGTTGGGTCAAGAAGAATTTTAAGGATAAAAAGAATCCAGATTTATGGAAGCGATTCCTTAAAATATATTCTAAACATCACGTAAAATTGATTTGGGTCAAAGGACATGCAGACAATATCGAAAATGAAAACTGCGACCGACTAGCTGTTAATGCAGCATTAGATCAAAATCTTCTCATTGATGAAGGGTATGAACTAAACAATTAAAACAAAATAAATTAACAAGGCATAGATTTCAAGTTATATATTAGAACAAAATGAAATTCTTCTACAATTTAAGCATTCATCTTTACTATTATCTTATCAAAATAGCATCTTTATGGAATCCAAAAGCAAAAAAATGGATACAAGGAAGAGATGAAGTTTGGTCTACTCTAAACAATAAGATCGATAAGAACAGCTCATATATATGGTTCCATTGTGCTTCTCTAGGAGAGTTTGAGCAAGGCCGCCCGTTAATAGAGAGAATTAAGAGGAAGGACCCAGCAAAGAAGATTATAATCACATTTTTCTCCCCTTCTGGGTACGAAGTAAGAAAAGACTTCTCATCAGCAGATGTGGTCGTATACTTGCCTCTCGACACCCAAAATAACGCTCAAAGGTTTCTTGAAACTGTTCATGTGGAAATGGCCTTTTTTATAAAGTATGAATTTTGGAATTACTTTTTAAGTGAACTACATAAACAGAAAATTGAAACATATCTAGTATCGGGAATTTTCAGACCAAGTCAAGTGTTTTTTAAGCATTATGGTAAATGGTATGCAGATATTCTTAAGAACTTTACTCACCTCTATGTTCAAAATGAAGTGTCTAAGGAATTACTCGAAGGTATTAATATCAAAAATGTATCTGTTCTCGGTGACACACGTTTTGATCGTGTTCACGATATTGCTACTCAAGCAGAAAAAATTGATTCTATTGAACAGTTTAAAGGAAATGACAAACTTGTCGTATGCGGGAGTACGTGGCCAGAAGATGAAAAGGTCTTATTACACTATATAAATCAATCTGAAGGGACAAAGTGGATTATTGCACCTCATGAAGTGAGTAATACTCATACAGCAGAACTTGAATCAAAAATTCAGAAGAAGTCCATAACCTTTAGCAATCTAAAAAATTCAAATCCATCTGACTACGATATTGTCATTGCTGATGGGTATGGATACCTTACTAGTCTATACAAATACGCTGATATAGCCTATGTTGGGGGTGGTTTTGGTAAAAGCATTCACAATATATTGGAAGCAGCAACATACGGTGCACCTATAATTTTTGGCCCAAAACATTCAAAATTTAAAGAAGCATTAGACTTAATTAAGTTAAAATCAGCATTTCCTGCAAATAGTCAGTTGGAAGTAGAAGCATTACTTTACCAACTTCTTACAGATGAAGATATTTTAAACAATGCATCCAAAAGATGTATACAATACGTTAAGGAAAACACAGGCTCTACCGATATTATAATACATAATCATTTGTAATAGTTATTCTTTCTTTTTAGGTCTCTAATAAGTTAATTCTTTTGAATAATATTTCAAAAGAATTAGACTGATTTTTCCCATAAATTTCATTTTTTGTAAACTTTTCATTTTTATCAATACTTTAATACATTAAATATCAATTATTTAAAGCGTCATAGTTGATAACTTTTTTAAAAAATGAAAACAAAACTTATCTCTCAATTGTATTTTTAATGTACCTTGCGACGCAAATTCAGAAAAGATAAGCATACGCACTTTTCAACGTTGCAATCGTAGCATTAATATAACAGAATTCTTAACTTTTCATCATGGAATTGAGAGATATTGACGTAAAAAAATCTATGACGTCCAAAAAAACATTTACAAACGAAGAAGCTTATCAATCATCTTTAGAATACTTCAATGGTGATGATCTTGCTGCACGTGTTTGGGTTAACAAATATGCTCTAAAAGATTCATTTGGGAATATCTACGAACAGAATCCCAATGATATGCACAAACGTTTGGCTGCCGAGATCTCTAGAATAGAGAGTAAGTATCCAAACCCAATGTCTGAGGAACAAATTTTTGATCTTATGAAAGGATTTAAATATTTAGTTCCACAAGGAGGACCAATGACTGGTATTGGAAATAAATATCAGATTGCATCCCTATCAAACTGTTTTGTTATTGGAGAAACAGGGCCATCAGACTCATATGGTGGAATTATGAAAGTGGATCAAGAACAAGTCCAATTGATGAAAAGAAGAGGAGGAGTTGGTCATGATCTGTCACAGATCAGACCATCTGGATCTCCAGTTAAGAACTCTGCGTTGACATCCACAGGTATTGTTCCATTCATGGAGCGTTTCTCTAACTCTACAAGAGAGGTTGCTCAAGATGGACGAAGAGGAGCATTGATGCTATCAGTATCTGTCAAACACCCAGACTCTGAAAGTTTCATTGATGCTAAGATGACTGAAGGACGAATAACAGGAGCAAATGTATCGGTTAAAATACATGATGATTTTATGGAATCTGTTCGAACAAACACTCCATATGTTCAGCAATATCCAATTGAATCGAAACAACCTACTTTTACAAAACAAACGAATCCTGTAGACCTTTGGAATAAGATTGTTCATAATGCATGGAAATCGGCAGAACCAGGAATTCTATTTTGGGATACCATCATAAAAGAATCTATCCCTGATTGTTATAGCGACTTGGGGTATAAAACAGTCTCAACAAACCCATGTGGAGAGATTCCTCTTTGCCCATACGATAGTTGTAGACTACTAGCGATTAATCTATACTCCTACGTAGAAAATCCATTCACTCCAAATGCAAAGTTTAACTTTAAGTTGTTTACTCAACATGTTAGATATGCACAAAGATTAATGGATGATATCATTGATCTTGAATTAGAAAAAATCGATGCTATTATTCAGAAGATTGATCTAGATCCAGAAAGTGAAGAAGTTAAAAGAACAGAAAAGACTCTTTGGATTAACATTAAAAGAAAAGCAGAAGAAGGTAGACGTACAGGTATTGGGATTACTGCAGAAGGAGATATGTTAGCAGCAATGAATCTTAAATATGGATCTGAAAATGCCACTGATTTTGCAGTAGAAGTACAAAGAACACTAGCAATAAACGCTTACTTAGGTTCTACTGAACTAGCAAAAGAGAGAGGTGCATTCTCTATTTATGAACCCCAAAGAGAGGTACAAAACCCTTTTATCTCAAGAATTAAAGCTGATTCTCCAGAGTTCGCTGAAAATCTTGAAAAATATGGTCGTCGTAACATTGCTTTATTAACAATAGCACCTACTGGTACAACGAGTTTAATGACTCAGACAACTTCAGGTATCGAACCTGTATTTATGCCTGTATACAAGCGTCGTAGAAAAGTTAATCCTAATGATAAGAACGTACAGATAGACTATGTTGACGAAGTAGGAGACTCTTTCGAAGAGTATATTGTTTTCCACCATAAGTTCTTAGAGTGGATGAAAATTAACAACATCGATACATCTAAGAAATATAGCTCTGAAGAGTTAGATGAGCTCATTACAAAATCACCTTATCACAAAGCGACCTCTAATGATGTAGATTGGGTAGAGAAAGTTCGTATGCAAGGTCTTATGCAGAAATATGTTGACCATTCTATCTCAGTAACCATCAATTTACCAGCAGACGCAACTGAAGAACTAGTAAGTAAATTATATTTTACAGCATGGGAAAGCGGATGCAAAGGAATTACTGTTTATCGTGATGGATCACGTTCAGGTGTCCTGGTTTCAGCTAAGCCGAAAGAAAAGAGTGTAGTTGAAAAGCCAAAGCAGAGACCAAAGGAGTTGATTGCCGATGTGGTTCGTTTTCAAAACAACAAAGAGAAGTGGATTGCTTTTATTGGACTTATCGATGGAGTTCCTTATGAAATATTTACAGGACTTCTTGATGACGAAGACGGTCTATTAATTCCTAGAGTAATTACATCTGGCTTGATCATCAAGAATAAAGATGAAAGTGGAAATAGTAGATATGACTTCCAATATTCGAATAAAAGAGGAATAAAAACAACAATAGAAGGATTATCTCATAAATTCAATCCAGAGTTCTGGAATTATGCTAAACTCATTTCTAGCGTCTTGAGACATGGTATGCCTATAACCAATGTTGTTGATCTTGTATCTAGTCTTCAATTCGATAATGAGACAATCAATTCTTGGAAAGTAGGAGTCTCACGTGCTTTAAAGAAATATATTCCAAATGGAACCAAATCAGGAGCAACATGTACATCCTGTAAATCTACAAATGTCATTTACCAAGAGGGGTGCTTAATATGTAAAGATTGTGGTTCATCAAAGTGTGGATAAATATCCCCCTAACATAAAGTAGAGAATAGGATGTTCTTTTTGGGCATCCTATTTTCATATCCAAGAGTTTGAACTATGTTTAAATAAATAAGCAATCGACTCATAAAAGATCAAATAATTCTCACAGACAATAATAGACTACTGAATGTTACCAGAAAGAGAAAAAACCTTTAGCCATTAGAATACTGCAAAAGCTTTATATGAGCATTAAAACTGATCTCAACCTATTTAGACTTGATCCAATGGGAAAGTAACCATGAAGGAAGACCCTTTTCCTAGAGAGGTTTCTATAGTCAATTTACCTTTTAATAGTTTTATTAAAGAGCTACATATTATTAACCCCAAACCAATTCCATGAGAGCCATTCTCTGCACAACGAACCTGTGTATTATTTAAGTTCATTAATGCTTTAGCCTGATTTTCACTCATCCCCATTCCATCATCCAAGACCTCAAGCTGCCAACTGCCTTTCAGTTCTTTTACTGTTACATAAACATGACCATCATTTGAGACAAACTTTAAAGAATTCATTACAAGATTACGACAAATAGTCTCAATAACTCTCTTATCCACATTAGCCCATAGAGTATCCATCTTTGATTCAAACATCAAGCAAACATTTTTATTCAGGGGTTTATATGCTTCTAATGAGTCGACATAACTTTTTAATATAGAAACCACATCCAATCGCTTCAAATCAATCATTATCAATCCACTATTCATATTCATCCAATTCAACATATCATCCACAAGAAGCTCTGTTTTTTCTAGTTGCTTCCTCATATTTTGAATCATTTCGACTTTTTCAGAAGAAGACAGCTCCTCGTATTCCATGATTTCAAGCATTGAAACTGAAGACGAGATAGGAGTGCGGATGTCATGTGCAATAATTACTGATATATTCATAACATCCGGATTCGACTGGTCTTTAATTTTATAATTACACTTTTTCAAAAGATAATGTACAGCCAATAAAAGCACTATTGCAATAAGAATATTACAACCTAATAACAGATGATTTAAAAAGGTAACAGACATGGGTATTCGTTATTCAAAGTAAATTATTGTAAAAAGTATAAAAACTTAAGGATAATATATAACAAATAAACCTCTAAATATTACGAAACGGTTAACAATTGGTTATTCAGAACTAATAACCATTAATATATTGTGATTTAAAAGAAAAACAACTATAATTGTAATCATTCAAAACTATAGATAAGATTAAAAAAGATCATGAAACAGTATCTGGTCATACGATTTCTTTCAAAACAGAATAACTCTTCTAATAGGCGTATGCGCAGCATGCGCTAAATCTTTCTATATCTACATTTCTACCTACTAGGCAAGTAGGTCACAAATCAAAGTTTCAAACTGTCTCACACGATATTCTTCCACAAGAGTATATAGCGTGTTATACCTAAACATTACAACTTATTCGAGATGAATAGCACTATAGATCAAAAGCTTAAAGATAAGATACTTATTTTAGATGGTGCCATGGGTACCATGATCCAGCAATATGAATTGGACGAAGTTGCGTATAAAGGAGAGGAATTTCAAGATCATCCTCACAACATTAAGGGTAACAACGACATTTTAAGTATTACCCAACCTGAAGTGATTCAGGCAATACACGAATCCTTTTTACAAGCAGGGGCTGATATTATTGAGACAAATACCTTTAATGCCAATAAGATATCCCAATTAGACTATCATCTAGAGGATTACGTCAGAGAAATAAACATTAAAGCCGTAGAAGTTGCAAAAAGAGCGGTAAGTAAATTTCCTAAAGAGAAGAAATATATTGCAGGTTCTATTGGCCCGACAAATAAGACATTGTCAATGTCTCCAGATGTAAATAACCCAGCATATAGAGCGGTAAGTTATAATGATATGAAAGCTGCTTATTTTGAACAAGCAGTTGCTCTGATCGAAGGAGGAGTAGATCTTTTTATTGTAGAGACAATTTTTGATACACTAAATGCGAAAGCAGCCCTTCATGCAATCAGGTATGCCCTAGAATACAAAGGGATCACATTACCTATAATTGTCTCAGGAACAGTCACAGATGCATCAGGGAGGACTCTTTCTGGTCAAGATATTGGTGCATTTGTCACCTCTCTTCAACATCATCCTATTACTGCAATAGGACTCAACTGTTCTTTTGGGGCACATGCACTACTACCATATATCCAGGAGTTAGCAAAAATATCCTCCACTCCAATCATCGTATATCCCAATGCCGGGCTACCTAATGAGTTAGGAGAGTACGACGAGACACCGACAGAAATGGAAAAACAACTTTTACCTTTTATAGATAATGAGTTGGTAAACATCGTTGGTGGTTGCTGTGGAACAACACCTGAACATATTAAGCATATATCACTGCTATGTAAAAACAGAAAACCTCATACGCCGAATGAAAAAGAGCATAAACTAAAACTATCGGGATTAGAGACACTAACGATTGACAGCCAGAGTAATTTTATCAATATTGGAGAACGTACCAATGTAGCTGGTTCTAGAAAATTTGCGAGACTCATTAGAGAGAAGAAATACGAAGAAGCTCTATCTATAGCAAGAAATCAAGTTGAAGGTGGTGCACAAATAATTGATGTCAACCTAGATGATGCCATGTTAGATGGAAAACAAGAGATGATTCATTTTCTTAATCTAATGATGACAGAACCTGAGATCGCCCGTTTACCAATTATGATAGACTCCTCAAAATGGGAAGTTATTGAGGCTGGTTTGCAATGTATACAAGGAAAAGGTATTGTTAACTCGATCAGTTTAAAAGAGGGTGAAGAACAATTCATTCAATATGCAACAACCATCAAATACTATGGGGCTGCCGTGGTTGTAATGGCTTTTGATGAAACAGGACAGGCCACGAGTTATCAGCATAAAATAGACATATGCAAGAGAGCTTATAACATCTTAGTAGACAACGTAGGGTTTGCACCTGAAGATATTATATTCGATCCGAATATACTTACCATCGGTACAGGAATGGAAGAGCATAACGAATATGCTATTGACTTTATTAAAACAGTAGCATGGATCAAAAAAAATCTACCATATGCTAAAGTGAGTGGGGGAGTATCCAATATTTCTTTCTCTTTTAGAGGTAATAATGTCGTCAGAGAAGCCATTCATTCTGTTTTCCTTTTTCATGCTATTAATGCAGGAATGGACATGGGAATTGTAAACCCAAGCATGCTTCAAATTTATGATGAGATACCTGAAGACCTTCTTATCAAGGTAGAAAATCTTGTATTTAACAAGACTAAAGATGCAACAGAAGAGCTCATAGAGTATGCACAAACAGTTCAAAATAAATCAAATGAAAACATTCAAGTAGAGTTATGGAGAGAAGAGAGTGTTTCTGAGAGGTTAACATATTCACTCGTAAAAGGAATCACAGAATATATAGAGGAAGATTTAGAGGAGATTTGTCTTCAGTATGATTCCAAATTAGACATTATTGAAGGACCACTAATGAATGGCATGAATCGTGTTGGTCAACTATTTGGGGATGGAAAGATGTTCTTACCTCAGGTAATAAAATCAGCGCGAGTAATGAAAAAATCTGTAGCTTGGTTGACTCCATTCATAGAGAAAGAGCTCCTTTCACAAAATAGAAAGAACAACCAAAAGCCCAAAGTACTGCTAGCCACAGTAAAAGGAGATGTTCATGATATAGGGAAGAATATTGTTGGGGTTGTTCTGTCATGTAACAACTTCGATGTGATAGATCTTGGAGTTATGGTAAAGGCTGAAGTCATTATTGAACAAGCCATTGCAAACAATGTAGATATGATTGGACTAAGTGGATTGATCACCCCATCGTTAGACGAGATGATTCATGTAGTCTCCGAATTAGAACGAAAAGGACTTAAAATTCCTGTTCTTATCGGAGGAGCCACTACATCAAAAATACATACCGCAGTAAAAATTGCACCACAATATAGTGCCCCTGTAATTCACTCAAAAGATGCATCACAAACAGTTCCTGTTGCCAAAAAGATTGTTGCAAAAGACCAATACTTTTTAGATGAGATAAGAAAAGATTACGACTTAGTAAAAACACAGTACCAAAATAAAGACCATAAAGCAATCTCTTTCGAGGAGGCAAATAGAAACAGTCTAGAAGTTGATGAGCAAAAAATAAGTATTCCAAACAAGCTTGGTGTCATTCCAATAGATGACATTGAAGTCTCTACACTATACCCCTACATCGATTGGAGTTTCTTCTTCCATGCTTGGGAGATCAAGGGGCACTTCCCTTCCATTTTAGATCATCCAGAAAGAGGAGAAGAAGCGACGAAGCTATACCACGATGCTTTGGATATGCTTAAAAAGATCCATGACAACCAGTGGATAAAACCAAAAGCTGTTGTAGGGATATGGCCTGTTACGAAAAAAGAGAACGCGGTAAATGTTTGGAATGAGACTAGAACAGAAAAGTTAGACACTTTATATTTTCTTCGTCAACAAAAAGTACAGGCCAAAGGAAAGCCGAACTTATCTCTCTCCGATTTTATCTCCTCTAACAAAGAGGACTATATTGGTGCATTTGCTGTCACAACAGGGGATGGAGTAGATCAATATTGCGAGCAGTATCGTCAACAAAATGACGACTATAATGCAATTCTACTTGAGACACTTACAGACCGCTTGGCTGAATCCTTAGCAGAATATGTACACCTTATTGTTCGAAAAAACATTTGGGGATATGCTGAAAACGAAAATCTTACGATGACAGAAATTCATCAAGCAAAATATGTAGGAATTAGGCCTGCCATAGGATATCCAGCTTGCCCAGAACACTCTGAAAAGAAAACTATATTCCGACTATTAGATGCGGAGAAACACGCCAAAATACAACTAACAAGTAACTTTGTGATGAATCCAAAAGCCTCTGTAAGTGGACTATACTTTGCAAATCCAGAAGCAAAATACTTTACATTAGGAAATATTGAGAAAGACCAAGTTAGTTGTTATGCAAAACAAAAAGATTTATGTTTATTTGATACTGAAAAACTTTTATCAACAAACATAAACTACAAATGAAAAAAGAGACAAGAAATTTAGCTATTGCATTCATTCTAGGACTTTGTACTATGTACACATTAGATTATTGCTTCCACTTTAATAAACCTGTAACAAAGGTAGAGAAGGAAGTTAATAAAGCATCTAAACAGATAAAATCACTGTTTAAATAACACTCCTACTAGGATGATTGCATGGCTAGTAAGTACAACACATTTACATCCATGACATGAAGATTATTGAGAAGATAAACCAAAGTAATAAAACATTATTTTCATTTGAACTCTTGCCTCCTTTAAAGGGGCAAGATGCTTCAAGACTATATCATACTATTGAAGAGTTGTTGGAATTCAACCCTCAATATATCAACCTTACAACCCATCGTGACGAGATAGAATATAAAGAGATCAAAACTGGGGTATTCGAAAAGAAGACAGTACGCAAACGACCAGGGACCGTAGCCATTGCAGCTGCAATACAACACAAATATGGGGTTCCAGTTGTTCCACATGTACTTTGTGCTGGTTATTCAAAAGAGGAGACCGAAAACATGCTTTTAGATCTTCACTTCCTTGGGATAAAAAACATTCTAGCATTAAGAGGAGATAGCCTTCGAACAGAAAATCTATTCAAGCCTCAAGAAGATGGACATAAATATGCTGTCGATCTAGTGCATCAAATATCTGATATCAGTACAGGAAAATATATAGACCCAGACATCAAAAACAAAACATGTCTAGATTTTTGTGTAGGAGTAGCAGGGTATCCAGAGAAACACTTTGAGGCTCCAAATTTAAACTTCGATCTAGACAATGTAAAAAGAAAAGTGGATGCTGGGGCAGACTATATTGTTACCCAGATGTTTTTTGATAATCAAAAATACTTTGACTTTGTTGATAAATGTCGAGCAATTGGGATCACGGTACCAATTATTCCAGGGATCAAACCCCTATCTAAGAAAGTGCACTTCTCATTAATTCCAAGAATATTTAGTTTAGATCTTCCTGAACCGCTTGCCAAAGAGTTACAACGTTGTAAAACTAATGATGATGCATTAAGGGTAGGAACAGAATGGGCAATACTACAAGCTAAAGAACTTGTAAAAAATAATGTCCCATCCCTCCACTTATATACTTATGGTTTGGCTGATAATACGAAAGAGATCCTAAAAAGTATCTTTTAACTTCTTATAATCAATCTGTTTACTTAAAATAAATCTATTATTGTTAATAAAAACTAATGCGTGTAATTATTAAAAGCACCTGATACACAAATAGGAAAGTTGTACACTTTTCATTGCAACAAGACAGTTATTATCATAATATGACTTGTAAATCACCCACCCTTTATGACATTCGAACTACTTTAGTTGGTAGTTCGAATTCATTTTTTTCTTCTTTTATATTACATAAGATTAAAAAAATAAAAAAATATTCATTTTTTATGGGAACCTTTTTCTCTTATGAGTATTAACATATGAAAAGTGTTCAAAATTAAGCATTGCGTTTCTAAGGGGTGGGGAGACAATTACTTGTCTCCCTTTTTTGTCTTCAAAAAGTGATATCCACATTATCTTCTAATAATCACCACACTACACTTTTATTCTCATCTATTTTATAATATTAAGACTTAGCCATTATGCTTAAAACAGTTTAAGCGGATGAGCAACAATCAAATTATCACCCAAATATTATTATACATAATTTAATTACTTAGTATTATATCATTTTAAACTGTTCCCTTCTTTATCTATTAAAAGAAGGTAAAAAGACAAATCATCGTAAACATAAGAGACAGTTATTCATAATTTCATTATGCAATAGACAACAAGGGATCCTCTTTAAGAACTAATCGCTTTACGATCTCCACAAACAGAACGAATCGATAGAAACCCCCATTCTATACTTTTTCAATGATAGACCTAATAATAGACAGGAATCTACATTTATATAGTCTATCATTTTTATTATACAAGATAAGAAAGACTTTGCTGTCTTTTATTTATCTTTGTGATATCAAATACATTCCTTATGGCAATCATTCATTCGTTTAATTAACAAACTAGATTGCCCATATAAAAATTCATATTATGGCTGTTACACCTAAGGATATCACAACAATATTAACTGCTGTTTCTTATCCAAATCAGAAGGAGAATATCGTTCAAATGGATATGGTGCAAGAGATTCGTATTGCGGGGAATCGCATTTCGTTTACTCTTGTATTTCAAAAAGACAATGATCCATATATTCAAACCATTGGACAGGCTTGTGGTCAAGCAATAGAGGATGCTTTGGGCGAAGGTTACGATATAAAAATCACCCCTAAAGCCATGCATCGCATGGAGGCACCGGTCCTACCAAATGTAGAGAATATTCTTGCGATCTCATCAGGAAAAGGAGGAGTAGGTAAATCAACTGTCGCTTCGAATATCGCAGTTTCATTAGCCAAACAAGGGAAAAAGGTTGGTCTAATCGATGCCGATATTTTTGGTCCTTCAATTCCTAAGATGTTTGGTTGTGAAGATGCCAGACCTGTTGCCAATGTTATAGATGGTAGAGAAATGATTGTTCCGATCGAAAAGTATGGAGTAAAACTTCTTTCTATTGGTTTCTTTGTAAATAAAAACGAAGCAACTGTATGGAGAGGACCTATGGCATCCAATGCGTTAAAACAATTGATAAAAGAGGGAGATTGGGGTGCATTAGACTATCTTCTTATTGACCTTCCTCCAGGAACCTCTGACATCCACTTATCGCTAGTACAAACAGTGGCAGTAACAGGAGCTGTTATTGTAACAACACCTCAAGATGTAGCACTAGCAGATGTAGTAAAAGGAGTAAATATGTTTACCTCTAAATCAATCGATGTCCCTGTCATTGGTCTTGTTGAGAATATGGCTTGGTTTACGCCAGAAGAACTACCAGAAAACAAATATTACATTTTTGGTAAAGATGGCGGGAAAAACATTGCCAAAGAACTTAAAATCCCATTTTTAGGTGAGATACCTATTGTACAAGGCATTCGTGAAGGTGGGGATAACGGAGAGCCTATTTCAAATACAGAAAACACTCCTACATCCAATGCATTTCATCAAGTTGCCTCTTCTTTAATACATCAGGTGACCTTAAGAAATAAGTTCCGTCCAGAAACAAAGAAAGTAAAAACGGAAAGAAAATAACATCGTATAAACGACGTAGTTTTATAAATAAAAAGAGGGTTATCCAACAAGGAAACCCTCTTTCTTTATATATGGACTTCTATTTAAAGATCAATTTGCAGAAATCTTTATGTCGTTAGGGATCTTCTCCACAATATAAGATGCTATTTCTTTTAATTCGTCTAGTTCCACTTTAATAAGCCCCTCTGCAGGGGTATCTCTATCCAAAGAGTATATCATCACTTGTCTTGGATGTATCTCTTTAATACATTCAATCCATGCGTCAATCTCTTCACGGGTTGTATTATCTACAGAGACTCCATTATAAGAACCTCTCATAAACAGAGTTTGAACGATAAGATCCCCATCAAATTGTTTGAGCAACTTTACCATATTGTGGACATCAAACTCCCCAACTGGCTGATCAATGGCATCTATTATTTCATTGGTACCTCCGTCCAATTTCATAATATTATCATCCACTTTTTTCAACGCCTCAACAACCTTTTTACTCGTAATCTTTGTACTGTTAGACAAGACAGCAACTTTGGCTTTAGGACAAAAGCGATCTCTTAAAGCAATGGTTATATCTATAATCTTATCAAAATTTGGATGCAACGTAGGTTCTCCATTTCCAGCAAAAGTAATGACATCAGGAAGTTCTTTCTCCTCAACCATCTTTATCAGTTGTGCCTCTAGTTTTTCCGATACCTCTTGAACCGTTGGAATGATTGGCTTACTTTCACGATGTTTGGGATTCCATCCACACTCACAATAAATACAATCAAAAGAACACAACTTTTGGTCAGTAGGAAGAAGGTTCACTCCTAAAGAGACCCCAAGACGTCGACTTTTAATTGGACCAAATATTACTTTATCAAAAAGAAAAGTTGCCATAATAAACTTATTAAAGATTCAAATAATTCGTATACTATTACTTGTAGCTCTTAAACGATGGTTTTTAAGATCTACATCTTTTAGAAGAACAATTCCTGGCTTTTTACCAACGGCAATCGTACCATACTGTTCCTCTAACAACAATGCCTTCGCACCATTCGATGTGGCCATCTGCACCAATTCATTTAACGAAATATCGGGAAAGTTGTTTTGAATAACTTTTATCTCTTCCATCATAGAGAGTGTATCGTTAGAGGACAAACTATCAGTACCAATAGCCAAAGAGACCACTTCATCACGAAACATCTCAATATTTGGAAGAGACCCTTCAATATAGATATTTGATTTTGGACACAAGACAAAAGTTGTTTTAGCCCCCTCTCGTAAATTAAGTATAAAATCTAGGTCCTCTCTACTCATGAAAGTATTATGAACCAAAAGAAGAGTGTGTGACTTATCGATCATCGATCCATGATAATGAATACTACTATGCCTCAACACTGGGAACTCAGACATATCAAACCCAATATTATGAGTTAGATGCGTTGCCATTTTCCCCTCTCCTCTAATAAAAAGATCATTTTCCGAATCAGACTCTTGATTATGAATAGTAACAATGCTGTTCGCATCAAACTGATTAATCATAGACATCAATTCTCTTGACACTGAATAGGGTGCATGCGGTACAATAGACGCACTTAATCCACGATTTAATGCTTCGTCATATACGGTACGAACATAAGAGAAAGATCCTTCTGCTTTTGACGAATCAAGGCCTAAAGCTTCCACGAAGGTGTGATAATAGATTTTACTCTTTTGCTTGGTGTCAAAAGAACTATCCCCATTAGAGATATCACCTACAACCGATATCCCACTCTCATACATCATTCGATCGGCTGCGCCCATCATTGCGCTTCTCTTATCAGAATCCACATCAGGCAAGGAGATCACATTTTTCAGAAACCCAGACAGCTCTAAATTGCGAGGGATACATCCTTTTGCATGAGTTAACTCTAGATGACAATGAGCATTAACCATACCCGGGATCAAGATACCAGGATAGAATTCAACCTTTGCAGACTCCTTCATAACTCCTTTTGTGTCTTCTATAGACAGGACTGTTCCATCATCAGAAACTGTCAGAATTCCATACTTTAATATAGATCCATCGCCTAGATAGATGTAGTGTGCCGAAATCCTTCTCATCTTCTTGCACGTTCTAAACGTTCCCTATTAGGTTCTCCCTCAAGCTCTAATCCCATATCAATATTTTTTTTCAAAGAATCAGGCATCTGTTCGATCTCTTGAACCACGTTCTCATTACGCATTTTAAGGTCATTCATCACATTATCATAGATAGAATTTAACTCCCCAGATTGCTCACTATAATAAAAGATCGACCGAACTAAGATCGAATCGGTAATATCATATTTACGTAATACAGCAAAATAGAGATCTTTATCAAAATTCTTATAATTTTTCTTTAACTCATATTTGGAGTGATAGATACCATTAGCAAGATGTATATCCACCAATACTTTCTCCATCTTATCTTTCGGTATAATTCCTGGTGGAGTATCTGGTTCACAAGCAAACATCACAGCACAGAGAAAACACAATATGAATATATTCTTTAAACGCATATCTTTAATATTTGGAAGATAATTTATAGGTTTCTACCATACAAACCTCGTAACAAAGATACTCTCATCTCTAAAAGAAAACAAATGAAACCAATCCTAATAAACAAGGCTTCAAATCCTGTTAATTCACTATAAATAAGTTATAATAGTGAGAAAATACAACGATAGTTAACATTGCATTGACTATTTTTGATCAAACACTTGGACAACTATTTCATATGGACAGACAATACCAAAAACAGATACTTGAACTGCTTAAATCAGAAGTAGTTCCAGCAATGGGGTGCACAGAGCCAATTGCAGTAGCACTGGCTACTGCCAAAGCAGCTGAACTCCTTGGAGAAGACCCTACAAACATCGTCATTAAAGTGAGTCGTAACATTCTTAAAAATGCAATGGGTGTAGGTATCCCAGGAACAGGAATGAGAGGAATTCCTATTGCTGCAGCCATGGGTGCGATGGGCGGAATTTCTGAAAAAAAATTAGAAGTACTTGCCGATGTATCTCCAGAAAACACAGAAAAAGCAAAACTCTTTGTTGAACAGCAAAAAGTCGCTGTAGAGCAAAAAGAGACAAGCGAAATGCTATATATTGAGAGCCTTTGTTATGCTGGTGATAGAAAAGCATCTGCTATCATAAAAAAAGATCATACCGCTTTTTATGAGCTTAAGATTAACGACGAAGTAGTCTCTGTACTTGAGGATACTTCAAATATAGATCACGCGGAAGAGTCAAAGAACGACCTAAACCTCACCATTAAGAAAATACTAGAATTTACGGTCTCTATTCCTTTTGAAGAGATTCAATTCTTACGTGAAGCGGTTGAGATGAACTTAGCCGTATCAAAAGAGGGGCTAACCCACGAATACGGTTTGCAAGTAGGTAAAAAGGTCATGGAGAACGTAGAAAAGGGTATTCTATCTCCTGGTCTTATCAACTATGCACAAAGTAAAGCATGTGCTGCATCCGATGCACGTATGGCAGGTTGTACACTTCCTGTGATGACCACAACAGGCTCTGGAAACCAAGGGATCACTGCCATGTTGCCTGTTATCGCTGTTGCAGACCGTTTGATGAAAAACGAGGAAAAGATGATCCGTGCTTTGGCATTAAGTAACCTTATAACCATCCACATTAAGTCAAAACTTGGACGATTGAGTGCACTTTGTGGGGCCATGGTTGCTGGTACAGGAGCAAGTGCAGGAATCACGTATCTTATGGGCGGAAACTGTAGCCAAATAGAAGCAGCAATACAAAACATGGCAGGGGGACTTACTGGAATGATTTGTGATGGAGCCAAACTAGGCTGTTCTTTAAAGATATCTGCAGCTGTGAACCAAGCGATTCAGCTTGCCCTTCTAGCAATTGACAATGTTTGTATTGGTGACACCGATGGGATTATTGACCAAGATGTAGAAAAAACCATTGCAAATGTAGCCGAAATTGGATCACAAGGTATGCTAGAAACAGACAAGATGATTCTTGAAAAGATGATCTGTAAATAGGCACATAATAGGAGCTATTATAAAACTTAATTACAATATCTATTTACCTAAGTGATACACTTTTGTCATATTTTTGTCATCTTTGCAAAAAACAACTCATTATGGCATTGATTTTAAATATTGAAACTGCTACAGAAGTTTGCTCTGTATCTCTCTCTCAAGATGGTGTTGTTACACATATCAAAGAGAATAAAGAAGGGCTGAACCATGCAAACCTTCTTACAGTTTTTATTGAAGATATTTTTAAAGAGGCAGATATCAAGGCCACTAATCTTGATGCAGTTGCTATTTCTTCAGGTCCAGGCAGTTATACTGGTCTTCGAATCGGTGTATCCGCAGCAAAAGGAATCTGCTACGGAGCCCAAATTCCTCTAATCTCAATCAGTACGCTTCAAGCAATGGCACACCATGCTGCCACAGATACCTCTATTGAGAAAAAGGATGAAACACTGTTTGCTTCTCTTATCGATGCACGTCGTATGGAAGTTTTTGCAGCATTCTATGATGCACAAAATATAATACATCGCAATATTGCTGCCGACATCATTGACAACGAAAGCTATCGTGATATACTAGACAATCATCCTGTAGTATTTGTTGGTAATGGAGTGGACAAGTGTAAGGATGAATTAGACCATCCAAATGCTATTTTGAAAGGAGATATTAAAGCATCTAGTGCATACTTTGCACCAATTGCTGAAGAGAAATTTAAGAAGGAGGAGTTTGAAGATATTGCATATTTTGAACCTTTCTATCTAAAAGATTTCGTGGTAACTCAATCAAAAAAGAATATCTTAGGAAAATAATTATTTAGATAGTAAACCTTATAAATTTTATACCAATGGCATCTACTGCTGATTTTAAAAATGGTATGTGCATCGAGCACAACGGTCAACTTTTTCAGATCGTACAATTTCAACACGTGAAACCAGGTAAAGGTGCAGCGTTTGTAAGAACAAAACTTAAAAATGTAAAGACAGGTCGTGTCATCGAAAATACATTCAATGCAGGAGTTAAAGTAAACACTGTAAGAGTAGAGCGTCGTCCTTATCAATTCTTATATAAAGATGATATGGGGTTCAACTTCATGCATACTGAGACTTTCGAGCAAGTTTCTATCGAAGAAGAATTTGTGAACAATCCGGGTCTTATCAAAGAGGGACAAGTTGTGGAAATCAACTTCCATGCTGAGACAGAAACCCCTTTAACTCTAGAGATGCCTACTTATGTTGAAATGTTGGTAACTTATGCAGAACCTGGTGAAAAAGGAAACACTGCATCTTCTACTGCATTGAAGCGTTGCAACATCGAGACTGGAGCTGAAATTATGGTACCTCTTTTCATCAACGAAGGAGATGTTATCAAAATTAGCACTGCTGACGGAAACTACAATGAGCGTGTGAAGAAGTAATCTTACACATCCTTAATAATTTATGAAAGGCAATCCTATTAGGGTTGCCTTTCATAATAAAAAAATTATCCTATAAATATAGATCTAACATCATCAGTAAAATAATCATATAAAAAAGGAGGGAAAGCACTTAATACAGCAACAACTTTACAATCTTCTCGCAATTTATCGATATACTTCGTTTTCTGACATTTAAAGATCATTCTTTGTGATATATTATTACTCGGCAGATCATAGATATCATTAACTATATAATTCATTTTCTGCAAATGTAATTTAATTATCCGCCTCCAAGTGTTTATATCATAATCATTAAAGTGTTTATATTCTTCCAAGCAAGTTCTATTCACTTTAGTTTTGTAGCATTTTTCAGCAATATCCACTTTATCTTTAAAACAATCATTATCTATATGCTTTATTGCTTCAACCATTGGGTAACTTAGATATAATTTACCGAATTCAGTTTCTTCATTAAAAAGTTTTAACATATTGTCTATTTTAAGATCATCAGCATTAGTGCAATGGCTGTCATAATCAAAAAACAGAAATACTTCTGATACATTGGCTACCTTATATTCTAATAGATTTTTAATATGATCAACTATTTTCTGCTGTTTTTCACTAAATGATTGTTTATTATTCTTTAATCGTTCATTTTCTAAATCATCTATTTTTTTTCGACCTTTCTCTTTTATTAAACCAAATAAATCTAGATCTGGATCATTAGAAGTCTCTTTATAAAGCCCATAGATACTAGTTCCAAATGCTCCAATAAGAATAACCTTACTTTTTAATTTTATATTAAGATCATTATAGAAACATGTTTTTAGGCTGTCAATTATTTGCCACTCTAAGTCATCACCCTCAACCAAAATAAATACCTCACTTGACATCAAAACCTCCCGCACTATATATTTTGGACAAATTATGCGCTTCTCTTAACTCTTTTTTTGTCAAATTAGGAAGAGACTTAATCTTTTGACTATTCATGACGAAGTAACAATCTGGACGCAATAGATCATTCGTCATTATAGAGGTATTATGTGTTGTTAAGATAAACTGTATTCCTATATTCTTCAACTCTTTCACAATAAACTCAGATAGATCATGATGATAGAACACATCAAATTCATCAATAAAGAGAAAAGACACTGTCGATTCTTCTCTCAGACGTTGAAGCCAGTAGTAAAATAGAACCAATGCTCTCGTTCCTTGGGATGCCACATGAAAAAGATTTATATCCCTACCTTCTCCAAAATCAAAAGCAATCACTTTTTCATTCGATTCGACCTTTTCTTTGAGTTTACAATCAACACCTGCTGTTTGTAAAAACAATTCAAGGTCTTGAACATGTCCCTTATCAATAATATCTTCATTAATATTCTTAGTACCAACTTCTAATCCAAGATATACACGATCTTCTAAAGATCTGAAGAAAAGCATTCGATCTATATAGGATAAAAACATATCAAACACCTTTTTCTCCTTTGTGTCTCTTAATGTTGTATTTGATTTTATGTATTTAACAATGGAAAGTCCTTCAATTATATCTTTATTTAGATTTTCAGTTCCTTTGAAATGAACAATTTTCTGTAATAAATCAGACAAAGCCATCAATTTTCCATCTAAATAAAGCGCTTCATAAATAAGTTTATTGTAATTTTTTTTCGTGTAACAGTAACGCACTTCTACTCCCTCAAATTCAAATAGATACTCAAATGTCGCATACCCCAAATCATTCTCTGCATTGAGATAATTATTATATAAATAATTTTTACTCTCTTTATCTGTTAAGTGACTCACAATATCAAATATGGCGAGTCCTAAATTAGACTTTCCGACCGCATTACGTCCATACACTATTGCATGATTAATAACCCCATTTTTTACACAGGTCGTATTAAAATTATAACCGTTGGGCTTATCTAGTTCAAACACAAAAGTATCTTTAAAACTTTTAAAACCATTTACTGTGAACCTCTTAAGCATATCGATCTATATTAAATTAAATAATAAATACATTGTACTCTCTAGAATATTAAACCACAGTACAAAGATATCAAGTTGCCGTAAAAAAACTACGGAAGATATTTATTTAACAGTCATATAGTAAGAATGTTTATAGGAGATCATAAAAATTAAAGACTAAAAAGAGGTTCTTAAAGACCGTTTTAAGAGTTGACAAGAGGACATTCTCTATTCTGTTATCCAAACCCATGAATCACTTTGTTCATGTTTGTTCCCTACTTCGGATACCCTTTGGTTAGGGATTGGTTACCCTTCAGTTACCCCTAGAGTAACCAAACCCTAACGAAGTTATATCTCAACGGTATATGATATACGAATTATATTCGAACCATTCTTTTTTAAAATACTTATGAATGTTAGAAAAAGAGAGGGAATCACTAAGAAAGAAACACAGTCCTGAAAAGTGTGTAAGTACGATCTAGATATTTCACGACCTTGATTAATACTATCCATTAATATATCTTCAAACTAGATTCAAGCAATAACCCAATGTAAGATTGATATCTCCATCATCTGACAGATATTCATGAATAATACAAATTACCAAATCTAAAACATTCTATATCATAAAATCCACGTTCTGAATCATTCTATTTGATTCTTTACGATGGTGGTTCTAGTATAATATTAATGGACTAATTTATGTCTTATTTTGTGAAGGATGAGAACAAATGAAATGAGACAACACCTTTTGTTCTCATAAAGAACAGCTAAAAATGCCCCCCATTATGTCTATCCAATATAGCATTCTACAAAAAAGTCTTTAGTAGGAATACCGATGTTGCCAATAAATATAGGATCGCAAAGGTAAAATATAGAATGTTCACATAATGAATAGATCTGCCCTGTTTTTTACGGTGGTAAATACGGTAGCCATTATTTATAGCCAAACAAATTGCATAACCATTAAACAGGATCAAATTAAATATTCCTCTTTTACTATCGATAGTGTACCAGTTGTTCGAATTAAAGAAAGCATTACAAAGTATTATCAAATACACGATTGTATTCAATAATTCTCTCCAATTTATTGGGAAGTGATATTTCATAGTAGTTATTTTTTATTTACATAATGTACAATTTTTTTTATTCAGCCTTTCATTACTCCTACAAAAATATCCTCCAATCAAATACGAAATATTCAAAAAGAAACCACCTATTTAATTTCGATTTTTTACATCGAAACACTGAACACTAAGCAAGCCTATCTTTATTATTCTTTGGAAACTAGAGTAATAGATGCAAATAAAAAAAGTAAAACACAAAGTAAAATTATTTATTATTTTGTTATATTTATCTTTATTAACATTAATTACATCATTATGAAGTATCAGAAAGTATCAGAAAGTTAGTTGTCGTTTAACACTTTACATTCTATTTTCATTATCCTTGTTTTCCTGTAAAAAAGAAAAGAATGAAGTTTTACCTAAACAAGACATTATTCTTACTAGTAAGCAAATCAAGAGTATTGGAGTGAAACATAATCAAGGACTTGATTATATCTACAGCCAAATTAACATGAATAGAAAATCTACTTTCGATAGTAAATCCTTTTTACTAAGAAACTTAAGTCAATTTTATCATAACAATATTCCAGAGTATGGTTATAAATATGCAATGACTGCAACAAAAGATATTATTTCTGAATATGAGAATTCAATCCGTAAAAGAAAAAAGAAAGCTACTAAGAGTCCTATATTAGACCTTATCAGTAAATATCAAAGGAAGTTATCTCTTGAGCAGATCAGTTATTTTGAAAAGATTGATGAATTATATGCTAATACTGATGACCCTAATGTATTTGTTAACGAATGTACTTCTCTTCAAAACGAAATCCGAACCACATTAAAACAAGAAGATGCTCAACCTCTACTAGTTAGCCTTGAGGTTGCTAAAAACTCAGCAGAATATTGGAGTAAGAACTTAACCTTATGGGCAGATAAGTTACAAGGAAACAAAAGAAAAAAAGGTTGGTTCAGTTGGAAATCTGTAGGTAAAGGGGATGTTGCTGGTGCTGGAGGGGCAGCTGTAGGGGCATTTGTGGTGAATGTAATACCTGCTCTAGGACAAGTTGCGTATGGTGGAGCAATTGTAGGAGGTGGAGTATCAGGAAGTGCTTATAGTGCAATAAATCAAATTTTATCCCATTGGGATTAGATTATTCATTTAAACTAATTTAAATACCTTATGAAAAATTTAAAGTATCTTGTATTCTTTATCGCTTTCTTGATATCGGATATAGCCATTCAAAAATTTGCTATGCATACTGTCTTAGATAAGTCAGCAGTAATAGGTCTAATTGCTCAAGCATGTATCACAACCATTTTGGTGTTCGGTATTCAAACATTTATTGAAAGAAGAAAGAAGAAGCAAGTGTAAAATTAGAGCTAAATATATTCATTTACAAAATAAAAAAGCGGCTAAGGATAGGACCTTGCCGCTTTTCTGTTTTATTCCACAACGTGGATTATTTTTTGTTATTCTGCAATAATAAGGAAGTAGTTTTTCTTTCCTTTTTGAGCAAGAATATATTTGTCTGCGATCAATTGAGAAGGATCAATAATCATCTCAGGAGATGCCACTTTTTGTTTATTGATACTTACACCGTTTCCTTTAATGCTACGACGAAGTTCTCCTTTAGAAGGGAAGATCTCTGCATGTTCAGAAAGCAATGCCACTACATCCACACCAGCTTTGATCAAGTCAGCAGATACTTTAAACTGAGGTACTCCCTCAAATACGGCTAAGAAAGTTCTTTCGTCTAAATTCTGTAGCTGCTCTTGGGTTCCTATACCGAAAAGGATCGCTGAAGCTTCTACAGCTGCATTATACTCCTCTTCTGAGTGAACCATGATAGTCACCTCTTTAGCCAAACGCTGTTGTAGGACACGACGATGAGGCGCTTCTTGATGTTCAGCAACCAAAGCAGACACCTCTTCTTGTGACAACATGGTGAATATCTTAATATACTTCTCTGCATCGTCATCCGATGTATTCAGCCAGAATTGGTAGAAGGCATAAGGAGTAGTTCTATCTGAGTCTAACCAAACATTCCCACTTTCTGTTTTTCCAAACTTCTTTCCATCCGCTTTTGTAATAAGAGGACAAGTTAAAGCAAATGCTTCCCCTCTATCGATACGGCGAATAAGTTCAGTTCCTGTAGTAATGTTTCCCCATTGATCGCTACCACCCATCTGAAGCTTGCAGTTATGCTCACGATATAGGTGTAAGAAATCGGTACCTTGAACTAATTGATAAGTGAACTCTGTAAAAGATAGTCCAGACTTATTGCTACTGTCCAAACGCTTCTTTACAGAATCTTTACTCATCATATAGTTTACTGTAATATGCTTTCCAATATCACGAATAAAAGATAAAAAAGAGAACTCTTTCATCCAATCGTAATTGTTAACCATTTCAGCTTTATTCTCTTTGTCCTCAGAAAAATCTAGCAGTCTTTCTAATTGTTTTTTCAAACAATCTTGATTATGACGCAATGTGGTTTCATCAAGCAGGTTACGCTCCTGTGATTTCATAGAAGGATCGCCGATCATACCAGTAGCACCCCCTACTAAAACAATAGGTTGGTGACCAGCATTCTGAAGATGCTTCAACATCATTACCCCAACCAAGTGTCCAATATGTAAAGAGTCAGCAGTAGGATCAATACCTACATATGCAGACGTCATCTCTTTCTTTAATTGTTCTTCGGTTCCAGGCATGATATCATGAATCATGCCTCTCCATTTTAACTCTTCTACAAAGTTCATATTTATAGTATTTCTTTTATCGCAAAGATAATCATTTCGTTTCAATACCAAGACATCTCTCTAAAGAGCACTCCTTCTCATAAGAGAGGTAAGGACTCGTTATAGATCGTCAAAATCTATATTCTCATCCACAGACTTTTTGACCTTCTTTTTGACCTTCGAAACTTCTTTCTTTGTTTTATCAACGGTATCTTGGATTGTCTTCTGTTGCTTTTCCCACTCCTCTTTAGGATCAATATCTTCAAGCATTGGAAGGACACTAGGAGCAAACATTTTGATCGGCTTATACAACTTAGAACTCTTTTTTGTTTGGTTGTCTACCATATCGTCTATGGGTTTAAACTTCTCTACAACGACCATCAGAAGACTTAAGATAAAAGCGACCTTAATCAATGCAAATACTGCCCCTGCGATATAGTTTACAGAGCCCAAAATAACAACATCTGCAAGCTTGGTAAGCAGTTTCGCCAAAAGATGTACTCCCAACACAAGCAATACAAAAGTCACAACAAAAGAGATTAGACCTACAAATTCAGAGTGCCAATTAAGTTGATCCACAAGCACTCCTTCCGTTAATTCTGAGAGAGAAGCTGAACCAAAAATTCCGACAAAGAGGGCAAGAAAGGTTGCGATCTCAACAATAAAACCTTTTTTGTACCCTTGATAAGTTCCATAAACTAAGAACACACCTAAGATTGCATCAATAATATTCATAAATTATAATTCAATTCATTAAAACTTATAGTCATTCAGATTCGTTATTTTTTAATATCTTTAAAAATATAAACCAAGATGTTCGTGCTCATGGCAATACTTCAGACAATATTAAGTTGGTTTAATTCAAGGCGAATTGAAGAGATAGATCGATATACTCACCATTCAGAAGAGATACAAGGATATATGTTTCTACAGCTGTTGGATAGAGCAAAACACACGTGGTGGGGAAATAAATACCAATTTTCCTCGATCTCTACCTATCAAGATTTTAAATCTCGCATACCACTTCAATTTTACGAAGATATAAAACCTTATGTAGATCGTATAATAAAAGGCGAAGAGAATGTGTTGTGGCCAGGAAAAACAGAATGGTTTGCAAAATCCTCTGGGACAACACACAGCAAAAGTAAATTTATTCCGATCACCTCTGATTCTTTAGAAAATTGTCACTATAGGGCATCTAAAGATATTCAGTCTATATACTTTAGGAACAATCCCCAAAATAATGTTTTAGGAGGAAGAACACTCACTCTAGGGGGAAGTCACCGAGTTTCTTGTATCAATGATGGGGTCAATATTGGAGACCTCTCTGCTGTGATGCTAGAGAACCTTCCTTTTTGGACCGATTTATACAGGACTCCATCAAGAGAAGTAGCATTAATAGAGGAGTTTGATCAGAAAGTAGAACAAATCATCAAACACTCTATCAAAGAGGATGTTACTGCGTTTGCGGGCGTTCCTTCGTGGTATCTTGTCTTATTTCAACGAATCATAGAGAAGACTGGGGCAGCCAATATCCACGAAATATGGCCCAATATGGAGCTGTTTGTTCACGGCGGGATCTCATTTACTCCATACAGAGAGCAGTATAAGAAGATCTTTCCATCAGAAAAGATGCACTATCTCGAGACGTATAATGCTTCGGAGGGATTTTTTGCAATACAAGATGTGTTCTCTAGAGACGATATGTTGCTTATGATTGATCTTGGGATATTCTATGAATTTATTCCCATGGATCAATATTGTGGAACAGAATCAGACACCATTACTTTAGCCGATGTAGAGAAAGATAAAAACTATGCATTGGTTATTTCAACCAATGGGGGACTTTGGAGATACATTATTGGCGACACAATAAAATTCACATCGACCCATCCATATAGAATAAAAATCACTGGTCGTACAAAGCACTTTATGAATGCTTTCGGTGAAGAGGTTATTATTGAAAATGCTCTTTATGCAATGGACAAAGCATGCAAGTTAACGGGAGCGGAGGTGAAAGAGTTTACTGCGGCACCTGTTTTCTTTACGGATAAAGAGAAAGGACATCACCAATGGGCTATTGAATTTGAAAAAGAACCGAATAGTATCGAACAATTTAAGGTGTCATTAGACAAAGCGCTCCAAGAGATTAACTCTGATTATGAAGCCAAACGTTATAAAGACACTACTTTAAATCCCCCAGAGATATTCCATATAAAAAACAATAGTTTTTGGAGATGGTGTGACCAAAAGGGGAAAATTGGAGGACAAAATAAGATAATAAAACTGTCTAACGAACGTTTTTTCATCGAACAAATTATTTTATTGGAGCAGCAAACCTAAGATTTTAATATAGATTTATAATTTTACACCAAATTAACTATTTATAAAGACGATATGCATATTGCAATTGCTGGAAATATCGGTTCCGGAAAAACAACATTAACAGGATTATTAGCAAAACATTACAATTGGGAAGCTCATTTTGAAGATGCTGACGACAACCCGTATCTAAGCGATTTCTATGACGATATGCATAGATGGTCATTCAATCTTCAAGTATATTTCTTAAATAGTCGTTTTAATCAGGTCCTTGACATTAGAGAGACAGGAAAAACTGTAATACAGGATCGTACTATTTATGAGGATGCAGAGATTTTTGCTCCCAACCTACACCAAATGGGATTGATGCCAACAAGAGATTTCTCAAACTATAGTTCTCTTTTTAAATTGATGAGCAGAATGGTTCAACCACCAGATCTTCTTATCTATCTTCGATCTTCTATTCCTAATCTTGTTCAACAGATTCAAAAAAGAGGACGTGATTATGAAAACTCCATTCGTATAGACTATTTGACACAACTGAATGAGAAGTACAACAATTGGATCAATGGTTACAAGCTCGGAAATCTGTTAATAATTGATGTGGATGATATCGATTTCGCAAACAACCCTGAAGACTTAAGTGGGATTATCGACAAGATCGATGCTCAAATAAATGGTCTTTTCAACAGATAACAATAAATAAAAAACGCTTTAAGAATTACTTAAAGCGTTTTTTATATAAGAATAGAATCTCTTAGTCTAGGTTACGAATTTTCTTTTCCCAAATCCAAGCAGATGCCAAAGTCTCCTCTACAGAGCTTTCAGCTTTCCAACCTAGCTCTTCATTCGCAAAAGTAGTCTCAGCCCATACTTTTTCGATATCTCCAGCACGACGACCAACGATCTTATAGTTCAATGGTTTTCCTGTCACTTTCTCAAAAGCTTGAACCAATTGAAGAACGGTAAGACCTGTTCCCGTTCCAATATTGAAGAACTCTAATGGTTTCTTATTATTCTCTTCAACCAAACGGCGAATTGCAACAACGTGAGCCTTTGCTAAATCTACCACGTGAATATAATCTCTAACAGCAGTTCCGTCCGCTGTGTCATAATCCTCACCAAAAATACTTAGCTCATCACGAAGACCTGCAGCAGTCTGAGTGATATAAGGTACCAAGTTTTGAGGAACTCCAACAGGAAGCTCACCTATTTCAGCTGTAGCATGTGCTCCAATAGGGTTAAAATAACGCAATGCAATACCTCTTACAGAGCCATTATAAGCAGAAATAGAATCATGAAGAATCTCTTCACAAATCTGTTTTGTATTACCATAAGGAGAAGTAGCCTCTTGAATAGGAGCCTCTTCAGTTACTGGCAATACTTCAGGCTGACCATACACAGTACAAGAAGATGAGAAAACAATACTTGGTACATTATACTGATCCATTGCCTCTAGAAGGTTCATTAGAGACACCAAGTTGTTTCTATAATACAACAATGGCTTTTCAACCGATTCACCTACCGCTTTACTTGCAGCAAAATGAATGATTGCTTCTAGATTTTCATGTTTTTGGAAGTACGCTTGAACTTTTGTTCTATCACACAAATCAAACTCCTCGAAATGTGGACGAATCCCTGTAATTTTTTCAATCCTATCAAGAACTTCAATGTTTGAATTAGAAAGATTGTCTACGATAAACACCTCGAATCCTTCATTTTGAAGTTCAACAACTGTATGAGATCCGATATATCCCACACCTCCGGTGACCAATACTTGCTTTTTCATTGGTTTAATTTTTAACATTGTATATACAGTGAATTACAAATGTAAATATTTTATATTCAAGATGTAGATCTTTCTTTCGTAATAATCTAAGAAATGAATACTTTTGAACATTCGTAGACTTTTTATCGTTAGAAGAATGTCTTTAAAGTATAATAAAATAGAATAATGAGAAGATATAGTCATCTCATTACAAATAGTTTGACCATCTGAAAATAGTAATCTATGAGAATAGAGAAATCAATTCATATTTGGCTTGAAAAGAACAATTGTATTGTTATTCCCAATATTGGTGCCTTAATTGTACAACAAATTCCTGCAAAATGGAACTCTGTTGAGAATACATTAGAAGCACCTCACAAGATTATTTCGTTCAACAACCAAATCATACAGAATGATGGAACACTAGCACATCTCATAGGTAATAATGAAAAAATAGATTTTCACCAGGCGAGTAGACTTCTGTCTGATTGGAACCAATGGTGTTATCGTCATTTAACCAAAGGAGAAGAGATATTCTTTGATTGTATAGGCACTTTATATATGACAAAAGATGGATATATATCCATGAAAATGGTCTCAACAAAATCGATACTCGAAACAGATAATTTTGGGTTAAATAATGTTAGACTAAGTTCAGACGAACAAAAAGCACAAAGTAGAATCGATGTATATCATTCGTTGCATACACATTGGAAACCAAAAATATCCTTAAGTCACATCTCGATTGCTGCAATACTATGCTTGGCTCTTTTTGTTCCCAAAGCAATCACAAAAGACTCCATATCCCCTAACGAAGCAAATATGGATATTAGGTTTGTGGAGCCAACAATCCCCCCTGTGCAACCAACAATCAAAATTATGGCAGGGTCTTTTCGTAATAAGACCAATGCTCTTAATGTTTTAAATAAACTAGAAAAGGTAGCCCCAACAATGTTTCATATGAATGAAAACGAAGAGGGGCTCTATCAAATAAGTTCAATCCCTGCCTTCATTCCGAAAGAAGCAGATCTTCTTACTCAACATATTCAAACAGAATACCACAACTTATCATTGTGGTCAAAAAAAATTCAATAAAGAAAAAAGCACTATACCTATTGAAAGATATAGTGCTTTTAAATTGACTTTTAGAAGGAGATTATCGAATCTCACTTCCATTCTTTAAAGTGGCATCAGGAGACACAAAAGATAGTGTACCATCCGCATTTTCTGCCATGAGGATCATTCCTTGTGACTCAATTCCTTTTAATGTTTTTGGCGCTAAGTTAACCAAAATAGATACTTGCTTACCAACCACATCTTCTGGCTTATAATATTCAGCAATACCAGATACTACTGTTCTAGTGTCAATACCTGTATCTACTGTTAGTTTTAATAACTTCTTCGTTTTAGCGACTTTCGTAGCTTCTACAATGGTTCCTATACGAATGTCCATCTTTGTGAAATCATCAAATTGAATATTCTCTTTTACTGGAGAAATTTCAGCTTGAGCAATTTCATTTGCTTTCTTTGTCTCAAGAAGTTTGTCCACTTGTTTTTGAATAGCCACATCTTCAATTTTCTCAAATAGAAGCTCTGGTTTGTTCACGACATGTCCAGCAGAAATTAATTCCATATCCCCTAATTGGTTCCATTGTAGTGGAGATATATTTAAGAAACCTCTAAGCTTTTCTGTCGTCTTTGGCATGAATGGTTCAAAAGCAATCGTTAGGTTTGCAGTGATCTGAATACAAATATTCATAATTGTCTCCACTCGCTTCTCATCCGTTTTAACAACTTTCCAAGGTTCGCTATCAGCCAGATATTTATTTCCAAGACGAGCCAATTCCATCGCCTCCTTAAGTGCTTCTCTAAATCGATAGTTTTCGATAGACTTGTCTATCTTCGCACGGAAACCTTTCATCAAACCAATAACCTCGTTGTCGAAATCTGTTCTTTCACCTAATGCAGGAACCACTCCATTATAATACTTTTGAGTTAAAACCATCGCTCTGTTCACGAAATTACCAAATACTGCAACCAACTCGTTGTTGTTGCGAGCTTGGAAATCTTTCCATGTAAAGTCGTTGTCTTTAGTCTCAGGGGCATTGGCAGTTAAAACATATTTAAGGACATCCTCTTTTCCAGGAAAATCTTCAAGATATTCATGCAACCAAACAGCCCAATTACGTGAAGTAGATATCTTATCTCCTTCCAAATTCAAGAACTCATTAGATGGAACATTCTCTGGCAAAATATAAGAACCTTCTGCTTTTAACATAGAAGGGAAGATGATACAGTGGAAAACAATATTATCCTTTCCAATGAAATGAACCATTTTAGTATCCTCGTCTTTCCAGTATTTCTCCCAATCAGGAGTACACTCTTTGGTAGCAGAGATATATCCAATCGGTGCATCAAACCATACATAAAGAACTTTTCCATCAGCACCTTCCACAGGTACAGGAACTCCCCAATCAAGATCACGAGTTACAGCACGAGGATGAAGGCCTCCATCTAACCATGATTTACATTGTCCGTAAACATTTGGTTTCCATTCCTTGTGCTCTTCAAGAATCCACTCCTTCAACCAAGGCTCATACTGGTCTAATGGAAGATACCAATGAGTAGTCTCTTTCAATTCAAGATCCCCTCCACTAAGTACCGACTTCGGATTGATAAGATCTGTTGCATTTAATGAAGAGCCACAACTTTCACACTGATCTCCATAAGCTTTCTCATTACTACATTTAGGACATGTACCAATGATATAACGGTCAGCCAAGAATTGGTTTGCCTCTTTATCATAGTACTGTTCTGTAGTCTTTTCTACAAACTTTCCATCTTCATAAAGCTTTTTAAAGAACTCTGAAGCAGTCTCTTTATGGGTTTTACTCGTCGTACGAGAGTAAACATCGAAAGAAATCCCGAAATCACTAAAAGCTTTTTTAATGATGTTGTGGTATTTATCCACAATATCTTGAGGAGTTACTCCTTCATTTTTTGCTTTTAAGGTAATTGGAACACCATGCTCATCCGATCCTCCAATAAAAAGTACATCTTGTCCCTGCATTCGTAGATAGCGTGCATAAATATCTGCAGGAACATAAACTCCCGCAAGGTGACCAATATGTACAGGGCCATTTGCATACGGCAAGGCAGATGTAATCAGTGTTCTCTTAAAATCTTTCATCTTCTGCTATCTTATATATAGTTTTTTTTCTTTCTCAATCTTTTTATGGCTTGATTTGTTTTTTTAATGTAAACAATTCACCATATATTAATTGCAAAGATAATCAGTACAAACGAAAAACAGTAAAATTCTCTATTTTTGGTTTGAATGATTTTCAATCTCATGCTAAAAACCTAGAAAAAACGATGTATAACCCTCTTCCACTCGATAAAAATGACCTTATTCTTGTAATCTCTCCAGCAGGATCAGTTACTGCTTGTCAATTAAATTTCGGTATTTCACTCTTAGAAGAGGAGGGATTTCAAGTAGAATTAGGTAAACATGTATATGATAAAAATGGTCTTTTTGCTGGAACAGACGAAGACAGAGCAAAGGATCTACAGTGGGCATTAGACCACCCTAAAGCAAAAGTAATATGGATGTCTCGTGGTGGATATGGTGCGATAAGAACCATTCAACAAACCAATTGGGATCGATTTCAATCGAACCCTAAATGGATCATAGGCTTTAGTGATGTGACATTATTTCTTCAAAAATGTAATAATCTTGATATTGCATCTATCCATGCACCAATGATCGCTCTTTTTAATGATAACGAAAAGATGGCTAGAAAAACAATCCAACTTCTTCAAGGAGTGAAGCAGACGATATCATGGAAGAGTGATCGCAACAATCAAGATATAGAGATTCATGGGACTGTCGTTGGTGGAAACCTTTCCATCTTATATTCTCTTAGATCGACCCCTTATGATATCGATTATACAGATAAAATTCTCTTCATCGAAGATATTGATGAATATCATTACCATATTGACCGAATGCTTGAATCGTTTTCTGTATCAGGGATATTTGATCAGATAAGAGCACTAGTTATTGGATCTTTCACATATATCAAAGAAGGTACAAGTCCAATGCCTTATGATATAGAACAAACATTCTTAGAGATAGCTAACAAACACAATATTCCTTTATTTCTAGGTGCTCCTATTGGGCATATCAGTAACAATAACCCGATTATTTTAGGTAGTCATATTAGTATTAAAAGAGAAAATAATCAACATACGATCTCCTATTATTAAACTTTTCTTGTAGAAAAATGAACTATATATAAAGATTAAAGTTGTAGCTTAAAAAATGAGTATCGAAAATGGTAAGGGGAAAGAAGGAGAAAATGCTGCAGCAAAATATCTACAATCGAAGAATTATATTATTCTAAAACGAAACTGGAGAGGACAACACAAAGAGATTGATATAATATGTCTTGATCAAGACACTCTAGTGTTTGTAGAAGTGAAAAATAGGAAGGTATGGGGCAATATCGACATAAGAGAAATAATTCCACATCATAAAATACGAAATATCATTATGGGGGCAGAATACTATATCCTCGAAAATAATCCACAAAAGAATATCCGCTTCGATCTAATATTTATCAATACAGATTTAAAACCTATAAAGCCATACCATATCAAAGATGCTTTTAACGCATTAGACTTTTAATTCGATTAAATAATCGAGTTATCTCTTTATGGAACTTATCTCTTTTGAATGGTTTAGTCACATAACCGATAAATAACCCTTTATCAATACTTTCAGTAATAAGGTTATTCTCCATTGCACTATGTACCGCTATCTTTAGATTAGGAGAAATAGCCAACAACTCATGAGCTAACTCTATACCAGAAGTCCCAGGTAACATATAATCCATTAACACTAAATATTCTCCTCGTTTCTTAACAAATTCCATTGCATCATGTGCATTGGTTGCAATATCTGGAACGACCCCAAGCTCTTTTAGAAATCTTTTCATTAAAATTGCATTAACTGGCTCATCATCTACAATTAATACATTTAAGCTTGTCAATTCATCCATCTTATCATCCCGCATTTATGTAATATTTAACTTTACGTAGCGCAAAATTAACTTAAAAAATCGATATTTTAAATCACGTCGAAAAAGCATCATTAAATAGATAAATTATTTATTACTTTGCAATTCGTACCTGTTTAACCCACAACATCTTTTTATCATGGATATAGAAAAGATACGAGAGATATGCGTATCGAAACCATTTGCTACAGAATGCTTTCCTTTCGATGAAACAACCTTGGTGTTCAAGGTACATGAGAAAGTATTCGCCCTTCTACTACTCAAACATCCACATCGGTTAAACCTAAAGTGTGATCCTGATGAAGCAATACAATTGAGAGAAACATACAATTTTGTATTGCCTGGATATCATATGAATAAGAAACATTGGAACACAATTACTGATATAGAAAATGTTCCAGACTCTTTTATTATTGATAATATTCATAATTCATACCAACTTGTTTGGAACAAACTTCCATTAAGACTAAGGTCAAAATAATAAAACAATTTAAAATGAAACAATTAAGACTAGATTCTATCTTACTTCTATTTGCTACTCTTTTAACTTTCTCTAGCAGCCTTTATGCTAAGGATAAAAACAATGAGTATAAAAACATCTATTATATAAAGAATACTTCTGTAAAAAACCAACAAAAAACAGGGACTTGTTGGTGCTTCTCTACTGTATCATTTCTTGAATCTGAAATTATAAAATCACAAAATAAGGAGTTAGACCTATCTGAGATGTTTTTGGTAAAAGAGGCATACCACCAAAAAATTGAGAATTATGTACTTCGACAAGGGAAGGCAAATTTTGGTCAAGGAGGGCAGGCTCACGATGTAATCGATGCAATACAAGAAAAAGGATTAACTCCACAGAGTGCCTTTAAAGGAAACACCTATGGTAAGGTGCATAACCATACTAAGTTAGTAGAAGATCTTACAGCTGAACTAAATAAAGATAATAGTAAGAAAGTTCTTGAAGACAATTGGTTGATGAGAGCAGACAATATATTGGACCAATATTTCGGGAAGGAACCAACCTATTTTGATTACGAAGGCAAGCACTATACAGCAAAATCCTTTCTTGCATCATTAAATATTCTATTGAATGATTATATCGAACTTACAAGTTATACTCATCATCCTTTCAATGAAAAATTTATCCTAGAGATCCCTGACAACTGGAAGAATGGAGAATATTACAACGTTCCTATTGATCGTTTTATGAATATTATAGACGTTGCTCTAGAAAAAGGATATTCCGTTGTTTGGGATGGGGATGTTTCGGAAAAAACGTTCCAACATAGCAAAGGGGTCGCTTTCATTCCAAAAGGCACTGATGTATCTCAGAAGGCAAGACAGACTACTTTCTATAATAAGAAAACTACTGATGATCACCTAATGCACCTTGTTGGAAAGGCAGAGAAGGACGGAGTATTCTACTATATTATCAAAAACTCATGGGATACAAACTCAAATAGTTTTGGTGGTTATTTGTATATGTCTGAAGATTTTGTTCGCCTCAAAACTGTAGCAATCATGATTAACAAGAATGCTCTCTCTTTAAATGAGCATAGATTATTAGATATTAAATAAAGTATAACCATCGCTATATTACTTAGCGATTAATGAAAACTAGGTATGGAATTTAAAGTAACAGAAGACTTTATACCCCTAATTAAACTATTAAAGACTTTGCGTATTGCAGAAAGTGGTGGACAAGCCAAGATGATGGTCGATGATGGAATAGTCCTAAGAAATGGTGAACAAGAGTTTCGATATAGGGCAAAGCTTGTCCCAGGGGATGTTATTGAAATTCCAGAACTAATCGATCAAAAGATTGTAATTATTTAAAAAAAAAACGGTAGTAACCATTACTACCGTTTTCTATTTTAATGCAAAAACTATTTGCCAAATAAGTCAGAGTTCGAAAAGTGTAAAATTAACATAAGGGTATTGGGGATACATGTAATGTTAACTATAATTTGAACAACTAGTTTCTTATATTACTACAACTAAAAACGTCTTTTGTTCAATTATATTGACATAAAATCTATATTTTCTAATAAAGAGACTGATATATGGATATAAAGCCACATGTAAGCTCCTTATCTTTAAGACAAATGACACGGTATAAATAATTGTTAAAAGGAGACTACAGAAAAGTAATTGTATTTATTAATAGAGGTAATTATAGCTTTTGAAGCTATATAACGGAAGAGATGGATACCAGTAGGGTAGCATGAATCAGAGATATTTAAGAAATAAAAAGGCTACCTAAATTATAGATAGCCTTCTTTATTATATACTTTCAAAGATCTTACTTACGTACAGCAGCAATACCAGGAAGTTCTTTTCCTTCAAGATACTCTAGTAGTGCTCCACCAGCAGTTGAGATATAAGAAACATCTTTTGCTATGTCAAACTTGTTTACAGCAGCAACAGAATCACCACCTCCAACAAGAGAAAAAGCACCATTCTTAGTTGCCTCAACAACAGCTTCACCAATCGCTTTAGTTCCTGCAGCAAAGTTGTCCATTTCGAATACTCCCGCAGGACCATTCCAAAGAACAGTTTTTGAATTACCAATAACCTCTTTAAATTGAGCAATTGTATCAGGACCTACATCAAGTCCCATCCAACCTTCTTTAATCTCACCAGCAGAAACTACTTCAGTGTTTGCATCATTAGAAAAACTATCTGCTGCAACACAATCAGAAGCAATAACTAGATTTACATTCTTCTCTTTTGCTTTAACAATAATGTTACGAGCCATTTCTAGGTAATCATCTTCACAAAGTGAAGATCCTACATTACCACCTAAAGCTTTCACAAAAGTAAAGATCATACCACCGCCAATGATCAAGTTGTCCACGTTGTCCAACATATTCTCAATAATTGTGATCTTAGAAGATACCTTCGCACCACCCATAATTGCAGTAAAAGGACGAGCAGGAGTAGCAACAACTTTATCTAAGCTTTCCACTTCATTTTGTACTAAAGTACCAAACATCTTATCTTCTGGGAAGAAATCAGCAAGAATTGCAGTAGAAGCATGCGCACGGTGAGCAGTACCAAATGCATCATTAACCCAACAGTCTCCTAGTTGTGAAATCTTCTTTGCAAATTCTACATCACCTTTCTTCTCTTCACTATGAAAGCGAAGGTTTTCTAGTAACAACACCTCACCTGGCTTAAGAGCATCAGCCATAGCTTGTACTTCATCGCCAATACAGTCTGGTGCAATAACTACTTTTGTTCCACCCAACAACTCTGAAAGGTGATTAACAAGAGGTTTTAGAGAAAATTTCTCCTCCACACCTTTTGGTCGACCTAAGTGTGACATAATAATTGCAGCACCGCCTTTTTCCAACACCTTCTGTATTGTAGGGAGAGCAGCACGCATACGTGTGTCATCTGTAATGTTAAAATTCTCATCTAATGGCACATTGAAGTCAACACGAATCAACGCCTTCTTTCCTGAAAAATCGTAAGTCTCTATGTTTTGCATTTTCTTGTCAATTTGATATTTAAGACCTCCAAATATACAAAAATTGTGATAGAATTGTTGTAAAACATATATAAGAACAATACAATGTCTATCAAAAATTCATAAGAGTCATTTCTATCTATTATTTTTGTTACTTTTGAAACAACAACTCACAAGATTATTATTGTTTTTCAGCTCATAAAGATGCGATTAAAAGATATTGTAGGACACCATTCCACGAAAGATAGATTAATTCAGATGGTTGAAGATGACCGTCTTAGCCATGCCATACTTTTAACAGGAGCCTCTGGTATAGGCAAACTGTCTCTTGCTATTGCTTTTCTTCAATTCGTACACTGTAAATCACCTATTAATCATGACTCTTGTGGGACTTGTAGTTCGTGTAAAAAGATCTCTAAACTGATACACCCTGACATGCATTTTGTCTTTCCAATTGTTAAAAACAAAGGGTTAGAGAAATGTGATCATTATCTACCTATATGGCGTGAATCATTAAACAAAAATCCCTATCTAAACTTTAATAGTTGGCTTGATGAGATAGATGCCGGGAACAAACAGGCAATCATTTATGGTAACGAAAGCGAAGAGGTTGTTAAGAAGATCAATTTAAAGTCTTACGAAGGAGGATATAAGTCATTATTGATTTGGCTTCCAGAAAAACTTAATGCAACAAGTGCCAATAAATTGCTAAAACTTATTGAAGAGCCACCAAGCAAAACGATAATGGTTTTTGTTTCTCAAGAGGAAAACAAGATTCTGCCAACCATTAAATCACGTATACAGGAGATTCGATGCCAACCATTAGCTCCAGATGAGATGGCGCATTATTTAGAACAAACTTATCCTGATTCGGATAGCAATATGACTGAAGTCGCAAGATTGGCTCAAGGAAGCATGTATCAAGCGATTAAAATAATTAAAAAACATAGTCAAAAAGAGCAGAATTTATTATCTTTTCAAACACTAATGCGTTTAAGTTATAGCCGAAAGGTGGTAGACATCATTGGATGGGCAGAAGAGATGGCTCAAAAAAGTAGAGAAAATCAAAAAGATTTTATTCTTTACGCACAAGGGATGGTTCGTGAAAATTTTGTCATGAACATGAAACAACCAGAATTAGTCTATTTGGATCACTCACAAAAAGAGTGGTCTAATAAATTTTATCCATTCATTAATGATAGAAATGTCGAAACACTCTACCATGAGCTTGACCTAGCATTTCGTGATGTCTCGATGAATGGGAATAGCAAAATCATTTTTCTTCATTTGGGATTAATGATTACCAAATATATTCGGGTATAAATATCGTTTACCCGTGCATCTTGATGTACATCTATACGGTACATCAATTAGAGGTGAGCAATAAAAGCTTACCATTTATTTCTACCATAAAAGATTCTTTATAAATCTTTTATGGGTCATTATATATAATTTTGATATGAACTCTACAGATAATTCATGTAAGGGTTGCTCAATAGGTAAAGAGTCAAGATCTTGTACAAAACTACAAGTTTATGATTGGTTGAGCGACGTACCAAATACATTCAACAAAGGAGAGATTGTTGAAGTCCGCTTTAAAAATACAAGAAAGGACTACTACTATAACGTACACGGAATACACCTAGAAGTAGGTGATATGGTTGCTGTGGAAGCATCACCTGGTCATGATATCGGAATGGTATCATTAACTGGAGATCTTGTCCTCAAACAGATGAAGAGACATAAAGTCACTTACATTGATGGTGAACTACGAAAAGTTTATCGTGTTGCCAAACCTGTTGATCTTGAGAAGTGGGAAGAAGCAATGGCTTTAGAACATGAGACGATGTTGCGAGCACGAAAGATCGCTGAAGACCTTCAATTAAACATGAAAATTGGGGATGTCGAATACCAAGGAGACAAAACCAAAGCAATATTCTATTACATTGCAGATGAGCGTGTCGATTTTCGTCAATTGATTAAGGTGTATGCTGAAAACTTTCGTATTAGAATCGAAATGAAACAGATCGGCGCTCGTCAAGAGGCTGGTCGTATTGGCGGCATAGGTCCTTGTGGTAGAGAACTTTGTTGTAGTTCATGGATGACTAATTTTGTCTCCGTAACAACCAATGCTGCACGTTACCAAGAGATATCACTTAATCCCCAAAAACTAGCGGGACAATGTGGAAAACTAAAATGTTGTCTTAACTATGAGTTGGATTGTTATATGGATGCCCAAAAAGACTTTCCATCAACTCAAATTCCACTACACACTAAAAAAGGCAAATACTTCTTTCAAAAAGCAGATATCTTCAATAGAATCCTTTGGTATGCACTTGAGGGCAATGGTCCGAATAGAATTGTTGCATTGACAGTTGACAAAGTAAAGGAGGTAATTCGAAAAAATAGAAATAGTGAATCTGTTGACGAATTAACCAGCGATGTAGATGCTTCTATTGTTATCAGCGAAGCTACAGGATATCAAAATGTTGTAGGACAAGATAGCCTTGATCGTTTTGATAAATTAGAAGATAAACCTACTAGAAAGAAGAAAAAAGGCAGAACTAATAACCGAAATGATCACAACTCTCGAAACAATACGAGGAACAATCGAAGTAATTCACGTACTAGTAATGAGAACACTTCTAATAAAGGTGTAACAGCGGAAAGTTCTGAGAGAACAAAGGAGGCTAACTCGAATAAAAAGAGACCAAATAATCGAAATAAGAGAAGAAATCCTGAACAGACTTCAAAACCTGAGTTAAAACAAGGAAATAAGGAGAAAAACAATCCTCAAAAGCCAAAAGACACATCAGTGCAAACAGAAACTACTGAAGTCAAGAAAAGACCTATTCAACGCAGAAAGAAAAACTTTAGAAGACCAAAGAAAGATGATGCGTAATATATTACTTTTTCTCGTGACCTCCACTTTGATAGCATGTTTCAGTTCGTGTAGTAACAATTCTATATATGATAGCTATTACACGATAGAAGATGGAGAGTGGCACCAAGACTCTTTAGTTGTTTTTAAGCCTCATATATCCAATAACGATTTGGCTTACGACATGGATATAACGATTCGAAATACCAATAGTTATATCTACTCAAATCTTTGGCTTTTTGTTAAAACGATAAGTCCTAAGGGGAAAGTGTTCAATGATACATTAGAAGTAACAATGGCTGACCTTCGTGGAAAATGGATAGGAAGAGGACTAGGAGACACCTTTGAACTTAAATATCCTTTTAAAGAAAATACTCTGCTTCCTGATACAGGTAACTACTGCATTCAAATAATACAAGGGATGAGGAGCGACAATGGGTATATAGAGGGGATATCAGACATCGGATTAAAAATTGAATTAACAGATATAGAAAGTGGGAAAGAATAAACTAAAGAAATTTAGTGAGATGGAGACATTTCCAAATGTTTTCCAAGATTCATATAAGGAGTTACAAACTAGAACTTTTGAATACAGAGGGAAATGGGCTTCAGACTTCTTCAAAAACGATAATCCTATTGTCGTTGAAGTAGGGTGTGGTAAAGGAGAGTACACAGTAGGACTTGCAAAAAAATATCCAAACAAGAACTTTATTGGTGTTGACATCAAAGGTTCTCGCATGTGGTTAGGTGCAAAAGAGTCCGTAGATAATAAAATGATCAATGTGGTATTCATTAGAACGCATGTTGAGCTTTTAAATCTATTCTTTGATAAGAACGAAATATCTGAAATATGGATCACATTTGCGGATCCTCAGATGAAGCACACTCGTCGTCGATTGACATCCACTAGATTTATGAATCATTATCGTCAATACCTAAAAGAGGGTGGATTGGTTCATTTAAAAACGGATAGCAATTTTCTGTACACATATACAGATATAATGGTTCATGAAAACAAATTTGAGATAGAGGAAAACACGAATGATCTCTATAACTCTGATGTCGTAGATGACATTCTTTCTATTAGGACTTTTTACGAACAACAATGGCTAGACAGAGGCAAAACAATTAAGTATCTTAGATGGGTAATGCACTACAACGGCTTAGTAGAGCCTGAAGTAGAGATTGAACCAGATGATTACAGAAGTTTCGGACGAAGTAGAAAAGAATAATAATCAATATATGGGCAACAGTAATTTAATATTCTGTTGCCTTTTATTCGCCATTCAATAGATGACATTCAACGAAAGAGTATACTATGTTGTTCGACTTATTCCCCAAGGTCGAGTTACAACTTATGGAATGATCGCCAAATTCATTGGCTCCCCCAAAGCTTCAAGAATGGTAGGCTGGGCAATGAATAGGTCTCATGAACAAGAGACATACATTCCTGCACATAGAGTTGTAAATCGTAATGGACTACTAACAGGACAAGCACATTTCAATGGAGAAACGATGGCTTCAAGACTTCAAAACGAGGGTATTGAAATAAAAGATAATCAAATTCTTCATTTAGATAAAATACGATGGGACCCATTCAAAGAGATAAAAGAGGTACCCAAATCATTTCTTATAGACATAGAATTGTAGCGATCAATCTACATCTGCCATAGGCAAATTATAATTTCTTTTTCTCTCTAAGTCGCTAGTAATTCCTTTCAAAAGCAAAGAGATCAAGGAGTATAGTTTTTCATTAAAGCTCACAATACCAAATTTCTGCTGAATAATAGGTTGATCATACCCTTTTATCGCAATGACAATGGTATTAGCAACCAGAGAGGGATTAGGAATATCAAATATACCATAACTTATTCCTTGTTTCAGAAAACGTTCAACGATAGATATTTCATCCTCTAAATATTTCTCACGCAATGGATTAATAAAATCCATATCTTGGACACTAACATCTTTCACTGCTTCATGAAGAGTGGAGAATTTACCAATTCCCATCGTTCTTTCATAAATATATCGATAGAGCCTCTCTCTAGGATCAACTACCTCTTTTAGTACTCGCATGATATTTTCAGCAAGCTCTTTTGCCTCCATCTTAACCACTTCAATATACAGTTCTTCCTTACTATCAAAGTAATAATACAAAGAGCTCTTCCCTTTTTTGGCATCTTTAGCGATATCCTCTAATGTAGTCTTACGATATCCATATCTACCAAAAACATTTCTAGCTGACTGCACAATGGCACTTCTTGCAACATCCTTTATTTGATCTTTTGCTCGCATCTTTTATAAATTGCCTTATAATGTATACATCATTTTTTCATTCATTGCCGTTCAAATGAGTTGAATACTCATTGAAACATCTCACAAAAAAACAACGAAAGATTCATAGAGATGGTTCAAAAATAATAAATTATGCTTCATAAATAGGAGAGATTAATTAATTTCAATAGGGTTCCATACAATAATCGTATCTTTGCGTTTTTAATAATAAAGAGGAAACAATGTTCCAATCTCATTTGTATCATATAAGTAATGATTTAAGATGTTAAGGGTATCAGCGTTTACTAATTATAGCAAAGAGAATTATGGGCAACAAAAAGAACAAGAATAAAAAAGGACGCAGAAAACTTTTTACTAAAAAAGATATTAAGAAAAGTATTGTAAAACTTTTTCAAGAAAACCCCAATAAATTATTTAACTACAAGCAGTTGTCTTCTATATTGGAAGTAAAGGACATGCCCACAAAGCAACTGATTACAGTTGTTCTATTTGAACTTGAAGATCAGAAAGTTATTTTTCAAGAATCTCGTGGACAATATCAATTAGATTCTAATGCTGGATATGTAAATGGTACGATACGAATTGCATCCAAAGGGAATGGAGTAGTAATAGTAGACGATGTATCTGAACCTATTCTTATTCTCGCACACCACATGAACAAGGCACTACCAGGAGACCAAGTATCGGTACTTCTTCATGCCCAGAGGAAGAAAAAAGAACAGACAGGAGAGGTTGTTCAGATCGTTCATCGCAATGAAAAACCAATGGTTGGAATCATTCAACGATCTAAACATTTCAACTTCTTTATTCCCAACCAGAAGATGAATTTTGACATCTTTATACCTAAAGATAAACTTAAAAAAGCTGAAGATGGACAACGTGCGTTAGTTCGCATAACAGACTGGCCTGACCATGCAAAGAATCCATTTGGGGAAGTAGTTGAAGTATTAGGAGATGTAGGCGATCACCAAGCGGAAATGAATGCCATCATTGCAGAGTATGAACTTCCTACAAAATTTCCTACAAAGATTGAGAAGTATGCGCAAGGGATGACTGACGGAATTACAGACGAAGAGATTTCTAAACGATGGGACTTCAGAGAGGTCACCACATTTACTATTGATCCGAAAGATGCAAAAGACTTTGATGATGCATTATCCATTCAGCAACTAGACAATGGCAATTGGGAAATAGGTGTACACATTGCAGATGTGACACATTATGTCCGTCCAAACACAATGTTAGAGGAGGAAGCATACGAAAGAGCAACTTCTGTATATCTTGTAGACAGAGTAGTTCCTATGTTGCCCGAACATCTTTCCAATGGAATCTGTTCATTACGTCCAAATGAGGACAAGTTGTGTTTCTCTGCAGTCTTCGAGTTAAACAATGATGCAGAAGTACAAAAGCAATGGTTCGGTAGAACTATTATTCATTCGGATAAAAGATTCACTTACGAAGAGGCACAAGAGATCATTGAAGGGGGAGAAGGAGAATATAAGAAAGAGATACTAACACTAGATAGACTAGCAAAAGAACTAAGAGCCGATCGTTTCGACAATGGAAGTATTGGCTTTGAAAGAGTAGAGGTTAAATTCAACCTTGACTCATATGGAAGACCTACTGGGGTCTATTTTAAAGAGAGCAAAGATGCCAACAAACTCATTGAAGAGTTTATGTTGCTTGCAAACAAAAAGGTTGCAGAGTTTATTGGAAAACAACCGAGTGGAAAACATGCTAAAACTTTTGTCTATCGTATCCACGATAAGCCAGATCCAGAAAGACTAGATAACTTCAACCGTTTTATTCAGCGCTTTGGATACGGAATACAGACCACTTCTCCTAAAAACATTGCACTTTCTATGAATAAGCTACTAGGCCACGTGGATGGGAAGGTCGAACAAAATCTGATTGAGACTTTAGCAATACGTACCATGGCAAAGGCAGAATATTCGACACACAACATAGGCCATTATGGATTGCATTTTGACTACTACAGTCATTTTACATCACCAATACGAAGATACCCTGATATGATGGTTCATCGACTACTTGCGAGGTACCTTGATGGAGGTAGATCTGTAATGGAATCCAAATATGAATCCATGTGTCAACATGCATCAAAAAGAGAGCAAAGAGCTGCCAATGCCGAACGCGCATCTATAAAATATAAGCAAGTAGAGTTTATGGCAGACAAAATTGGTTCAATTTTTGAGGGGACAATCTCAGGTGTTACTGAATGGGGTATTTACGTGGAACTAGAGGAAAATAAATGCGAAGGGATGATTCCTCTTTCTCTATTACGTGACGACTATTATCAATTTGATGAAAAGAACTATTGTATTGTTGGTAAAGCATTTGGAAATAAATACCAGATGGGAGACAAGCTACAAGTTCGTATCGCAAAAGCAAATCTTGAAAAGAAACAACTTGACTTTGAATTAATTTAACATATAATGTGACATCTCAACCCTTCCGTGTGATTTAAAAAATTTAATTTATATTTGTCTGTTTAATCAAAAGATATTAACTCAAAAGGCTTCATGAAGAACGAAACAGTGAACACCAAAAAAGATGCCGTTCGCGAGCATATCTTAACCATAGCACAAGAAATTTTCAGTAAATATGGTTACAAAAAAACTACACTCGACGATATAGCGAATGCGGTTCGCAAAGGGAAGAGCTCTCTCTATTACTATTTCGATAGCAAAGAAGATATATTTCAAGAAGTAATCAAAAAAGAGGCAGACATTCTTCGACAAGAGCTTTCGAAGGTCCTTCGTAAAGATACAGATCCTGAGGAAAAACTTAGAGACTATATATTAACTAAGATAACCACTTATCGTCAATTGGCGAACTTTTATAACGCCATCGAAAATGATAGTGCTGCTGTCAGTTTTGTAGAATCGATGAAGGCAACCTACGACCAAGAAGAGATACGTATGATGAAACGTATTCTTTTAGATGGAGCAAGAAGAGGGCGATTTGCGATCCAAGACTTTACGCTTGCCGCTATTGGGATTACAACGGCGATAAAAGGATTAGAGATGCCTCTCTCTGCTGGAAATTACAAAGAGATAGATCTAGAGAAGAGTGTGGACACCATTCTTCAAATAGTATGTTATGGTATCATGAAGCGATAAGACCAAAAACTCTCTTCACTACAGAATTAGTGAAGAGAGTTTTTTTATTTTAGTCTTAGAAACTTCACCATCTGGGGGTAAGCTCTGTAGTCAACTCGTTGAACCAACTTTTTGTAAGCAATCGCAATGGCCTCCTCTTTATTCATCGAGGTACCACTACAACGATCGATAGCGTAATTCCACTTTTCGACACCACGTGAATCTTTCACTGTGATGCGTCCCACCATCTCTGCCGTAATAGCTCCATAACTACTTTTTGAAGTGATGACATTTAGTCGAACCATCATTTGGTAATCTGCACGCTGTTTTGTCAAAGCAAGAAGATGATCTTCTGTCACTTTAGATCTCCACACCTCCATAAACCTCTTTAAGCTACCTCCCTTACCATTGGGCTTAAGAGACACTGTTGGGGTAAGCACCACCACAGAAACCTTTCCTTGAGGCACAGAAAGCTTACAGAATCTTCTCCTCACATCGATATCATTGGTCATTTTTCGAACCCACCTTTTCATATCAATGCGAACCGAAAGTCCCATATCTTTATTCGTACTTTTCACATAAAGAACTGGCGCAATAGACTCTCCATAGTTATCGGTTATGTTTTCTAAGTAATCCAAACCATTACCACCATCTAGATCGAACAGTACAGGAACAGAGGCAACAGCTTGATCATCTTTCCCAACTAAAGTAAACTGACGAAACGATTTGTCCCAAACACCACCTCTTTTGGCACGAAAACCACTTGGACTTTGCCATTTTAATGAAGCGATCTCTTTAGATATCGTGCTCCACACCTTCTGATCCAAAGCATCTCCGAGCCCTTGACTCTCTATCTCTGATTTCATCGTATTATATAAAGAGATTGCACGAACCCAATGTGATATAGCCAATTCTGTTTTATACTGTTTAGAGGCAGTATCACCAGATTTGATCTCCATATTAACCTTAACAAGCACCTGCTCACACTCCTGCAACAACTGCTCTTGATAACGCTGTTTAGACAATCGATAATAGCCCCAATAAACATGGTCATTTTCCCATCCATTCACCAACTCAACCCCTTTCAAAAGATGAGAGCTCTGAGTGATTATATTAGATTGATAATGGTGGGAGACCCCCGATTGGTCATCAGATTGTTGCAATGAAGTATTACTTCGAACCTCCACTGAAATTGCATTAGAGATCTCCGAAAGCGCACTCTTCCTGGCAGTCTCCCTATAATCACCCTGATTATAAGGGGTCTTTTCAACACTTCCAATACCCACATAATAGAGTGAAGATACAGGAGGATTTGTAACCCAACTAGGTAATTCCTCTACAGGTGTAACAGACTTTTTAGTACCTGCGCATGACCATAGAAAAAAGGACAATACACCGATCCAAATAATATAATTTTTACTTTTATACGCACTCATAAACTTCTTTATATTTTTCTTATTCCACCTGCTTGTCTCCATTATACTGACATGCGTACTTGGCAATATTTTGAGCCATATCCACAGCTGCTTGTTTTTGCATCTCATAGATAGGAACCAATTTATTTCTTGCATTAAACAACGTATGAAGACTTCGTATTGCTCGCTTATCATCTTTCACATAATCTTTGGGAGAATCTTTATTCACCTTTTCGAAATATCCAGGAATCAATTTTCTATAATCCCCTTTCGTTTCAGCAAATCGTATTCTATCGCTACACCTTCCTTCAAGTTGCTTCGTCATCAAAACCTCTCCTGTCAAGGCTGAAATCAAAGTAAATTGATAATAATAGCGAAAAGAAGAAGAAGCACGATACTCATAATAGAACTTCTTATCATACACCGTTCTCTCTTGCTTGTTCCCATCTTTGTCTTTATAGACTTCTGTGTATTTTGTATAAGCACACTCTTTGGTTCGCTCAAGGTCACTCACCCAATAACGAGTATCATTCAGCTTGACACGCACAATAGCATTGGCACCCATTCCATGAACATAGCGAAGATATTCCGACAAGTCAAGATGAAAAAAAGCCTCCTTAGGATCGATCTTTATCCCATAAAATGGAGATGGATTACTCTTTATAGCATTCTCAGTATAAGGCTTCACAGAACTTGACATTCGCCCCAAGCCATCACCATGAAGACATGGTGTTATCACCATCGTTATTTTAGCCAACTCTAAAGCCTCTTCTCTCAACAATTTACTGTCTCTATACTCACCACCATTCTTTAGAATATGATCAAAGAGAGAATATGCTTTTCTTGGGGCACCCTCAGAAAGCAACCGTTGTCCTCTTCTAAATATCGGCTCATAGATTGCTTCTTTGCGTTTCTCCGCCACATCTCTGAAGTTTGGGTTCAAATCATACACTTTACTCAAGATGGTAGCAGCATCTCTAAATCGTTCCTGACTAAGCCATAATGCCCCTTTTTGGTAAGCACTAGAGATGAAAGCATCTTTCACCTCTTCATAGTAAATATCTAACTGATTATTCCATACAATATTTACCCCCAATCCCTTCAGTTGATGGTAGTATTGTCTCATCTGCTTGTAACGATCCACTGCAGCCTCATTATTTTGCTCTTTATAACTCTGCATAAATCGTTTACTATCACGATCCAAAACCTGCTGTCCTGTACGTCTCAGAGCTATACGTGCATCTACATTATTATGATTTTTTTGAACGGAGACTAGGTAATATTCAGCTGCTTCAATAGGCATATTTGCCTTTTCTAAAGCCAACCCTTTCTTATACATTCGTTTGGAGACACAAGAGGTAAGCAACAGCAGAATAGTGAATATCTGCACGCTCTTTCTATATACCGAAGTAGAAAATTTCATAAAAACAATTTTTCAGATATTGTCAAGGAATTTAAATTATACGACAAAAATAAAACACTCTTTCAAGATACACGCTATAAATGTTAAAACATAAAAAAACGCTGAAATATGATAAGCTAGATATCATATTTCAGCGTTATATTATTTTTTTAAGTAGACAGGGAGACTATTCACCTTTATTTTCTACCAATTTCTTTGTGCTTAAAAGGCCGCAAGCAGCATAAATATCTTCTCCACGGCTAACACGAACAGTGGTCAACAATCCCTTTTCGTTCAACATATCTTTAAACGCTTGCAAACGCTGCTCATTCGTTCCCTGAAGAGGAGTATCTGGTATCTCATGAAATCTAATTAAGTTCATGCGACATGGTATCCCTTTCAATAAGGCAACAAGTGCTCTTGCATGCTTTGGGGTATCATTTAACCCAGCAAATACAATATACTCGAAAGACACTCTACGTTGTGCACTAAAATCATACTGACGTACAAGATCAAGCACATCTTGAATCTTATATGCTTTCTGAACAGGCATAATTTTTGATCTCTCTTCATCATATGGAGAGTGCAGACTAATAGCCAGATGACAGCTACTCTCATCTAAGAAACGTCTCAAACTAGGGATCACTCCAACCGTTGAAACATTTACACGCTTAGGACTCATCGCATAGCCCCAGTCAGAAGTAATGATCTCTAAACTTTTTAGTACTGAATCAATATTATCCATTGGTTCACCCATCCCCATATAGACAATATTGGTGACTCCTCCCCACTCATCAATCATTCGTAATTGATTCAGAATCTGATTTGTGGTCAGATGTTGTTGAAAGCCCTGTTTTCCTGTCATACAGAAAAGACAATTCATTTTACAACCCACCTGAGAAGAGACACAAACAGTCTTACGATCCCCTTCTGGAATCATGGCAGTCTCAATATATTTATGGTCTCCCACCTGAAACAGATATTTCTTTGTCCCATCGACACTCTCTTTACGATCGGAATACGTCTCTAATCCAATCGTAAAATTTTGTGACAACACCTCTCTCGCTTTTTTAGATAAGTTTGTCATCTGTTCAAAAGATGTAGCATCTTTCTTATATAACCACTCACATATCTGCTTTGCAGTAAATTTTGGAAAGCCATACTGCACTACAACCTCTTGTAGTTCAGTCAATGTTTTTCCGTATAATTGTTCCTTTACTTGGTTATTTTCTTCCATTCTTTTCTTGTCTAACACATTCAAAAAAAGATCATAAGACCTTTGATGCAAAGATAAACAATATCACAGAAAAAGAGCCAATGATCTCTTTTCAATCTGCCAAAATTATAGATAATTAAAAATGATACATTTTTTAGTAAAAACAGTCAACTAGAATTTTTCTAAATAAGACAATATCATTAATTTTGAGTAGTCTAAAGCAGTTAGGAATGGAAAGCTTCATCAAAATAGTTCGCAACTTTGCAATCAAAGTATTAAAATTGCCTATTTTCTTCTACCGCAGTGTCATATCACCAATGACTCCACCTTCGTGTAGACATACCCCTACATGTTCCGTCTATGCTTTAGAAGCACTATCAAAACATGGGCCTATCAAAGGGCTATATTTAACAATCAAGCGTTTAAGTAAATGTCACCCATGGGGAACTCACGGATACGATCCTGTGCCACCTGTTAATAAGAGAAAATAACGAAAAAGATCTCATTCTAGACATTACTTCGAAGACATAAAACAGAGGACCAACAGATGAATAAAATATATACATTTCTAGCTATTATCATACTTCTTTCAAGCTGCAATTCAAATAAAAAAAGCAGCCAGGATGAAGATACAGATACAAAACCAATGCTTTTTGTCAGTATCCAACCTTTAAAATATTTTGTAGACATGATTGTTAAAGATCGCTATGAAGTACGTGTAATGGTTCCTCCGGGGAGTAGTCCAGAAACATTCTCTCCATCTTCCAAGCAGATGACAGAACTTGAAAAATCGGATGGATTTGTAAAGATAGGTTCGCTTCCTTTCGAAAATAGATGGGATAGTCTATGGCAGGCAAACCACCCACAAACAGATCTTATCAACTGTAGTATTGGTATACCCGAGCAGAAGTTGGCACATCAACATGGCGATCATGTTCATTATGGTACAGACCCTCATATATGGCTTGCACCAAGTGCTGCAAAAATAATTGCACAAAATATTTACGATGGGATTTTACATTTCGATCCTGCAAACAAAACTTTCTATAAGAAAAATCTAGAGAGCCTGATGGATACTATCGATCATGTTCAAAATGAACTTAATGTAAAACTTGAGAACATGAAAGATAGAGATTTTCTAATCTTTCATCCTGTGCTTGGTTATCTCTCTGCAGAGTATCAGATGAATCAAGAAGCGATAGAATTTGAAGGAAAAAAACCATCCCTGCGACAACTAAAACATATTGTAGAAGTTGCAAAGAAAGAGAACATCACGACCATCTTAGTTCAAAAAGAATTTAGTACCTCAAGTGCAGATATTATTGCCAAAGAGATCGATGGGCAAGTGGTTATTATTGATCCTCTTGGATACAACTGGCCAGAAGTAATGAGAAATATTGGCAGTGCTATCTCAGAAAAAGAATAATTAAATACTCCCAACCAAAACTTACTCTCTTGGAAAAAACAACGAGCAACTTAATTCTTGAGCTAAAGGATATATCTGCAGGATACGATAATAAAACAATCATTGAAAATATCAACCTAAAGGTTTATGATCATGACTTCACTGCAGTTATTGGACCGAACGGAGGTGGAAAAACAACCCTAATAAAAACAATAGTAGGGCTTATTACACCACTGAAAGGATCTATTGAGTGGCACACAGAAGAGACGACTAAATCGAAAAAAATATTTGGATATCTTCCCCAGATCAATCATATTGATCGATCATTTCCTATCTCTGTATTAGACGTAGTACTTTCAGGTAAAATCACCACAAAGAACATTTTCCAAAGACTGAGAAAAGAAAATCGAGAAAAAGCGATGTCTCTGTTAAAAGAGATGGGGGTGGATCGATTTGCAAAAAGAAGTATCGGAGAGCTCTCAGGAGGACAGCTACAGCGAGTTTTTTTATGTCGTTCTTTAATTAATGATCCCCAACTTCTTATTTTAGATGAACCAAACACATATGTAGACACCATTTTTGAGCATGAGCTATATGAAAAGCTCAATATTTTAAATCAAAGAATGGCGATATTAATGGTCTCTCACGATATAGGTACCGTGACAAGATTTGTAAAAAAAGTAGCTTGTGTAAATAGGACACTCCATTTTCATGGAATAGAAACGCCCAGCAACGAGAAAGAAAAGCGTTGCCCTGCCTCATTCTTGTATCATACCAACAGCCAAATAAAAGAACTTAAAGACCACTTCAAACCTCTTAACGATCATGATTGAACTATTATCATACGACTTCTTTCAGAATGCTCTCATTGCAGCAATATTTGCTGCGATATCTTGTGGGATAATTGGATCATATATTGTTTCTAAAAGAATTGTTTTCATCAGTGGGGGCATCACCCATGCCTCCTTTGGAGGGGTTGGCCTTGGATATTTTATGGGATTCAATCCATTATGGGGAGCAGGGGTATTTGCCGTTCTTGCATCCTGTATTATCGAGTTCCTGCGCTCCAAATCGAATATTAGAGAAGACTCTGCCATCGGAATCATCTGGGCTGCAGGAATGGCATTAGGAATATTGATGGTTTCCCTAACTCCTGGATATGCACCCGACTTAATGAGCTACCTTTTTGGAGATATACTAACAGTACAAAGCACCGATCTTTGGGCCATGGGAATAATTACAGCTATTATGACCATCTTCTTTATTGCAGCACATCAGGTCATCACTGCCATCGCCTTTGATGAATCCTATGCCAAAACCTTAAAACTACCTGTAAAAGCAATTAACTATATTATTGCAATCCTTATCGCTTTAACCATCGTAGCAAACATACGTATTTCAGGAATCATCTTAGTGATCTCTTTGATGACCATTCCACAAGCCACAGCCCAGAAATTCACGCATCAACTGAGATACATGATGCTTCACTCTATTTGGATCGGATTCCTCGGACTTCTTAGTGGACTCTACTTCTCTTATCTATTAGATATCCCCTCTGGGGCTTCCATCATTTTGAGCGAAATCGGAATCTTTGTTATAGTACAGCTTATTGGTTGCTTTATTCCATCTCACAAAACTGATAATACTTAAAACGATACTCTTCGAAAAAGGTGCACACTTTATGATAAGAGAACTAGTGCTCAAAGTAAACCAGACTAGTAACACTACTGTTTTTTTTATCTAATAACTATGTATAGCAACACCCGTAAATCAGAGAAGAATTGTATCATAGCAATCCCGAATGACATACCATTCGTAATTTTATATCAGATTATTATACGTCAATTATTCACATATGTTCATGGCTTAACACTAGTTTAGAATCATGTCAAACAGTTATAGCAAATCACGAATGCTTTAGTATACTCCACACATACATGAA